>CAYZGF010000049.1:0-3367 GCA_964477595.1 uncultured Algimonas sp. | reverse complement strand
CCTAAAAACAGGACTCATTCACCATTCTAATATAAAATTTCGAAAGAATCCGACATCAGGTGAGACTCAGGCACAAATCTATGATAGTTAAAGTGCATCATTAAATAGCAGGAGAGAGACATGGCAGTAACGGCACATTTGGAAACACTGCATAGCAAACACACCAATTTGGATGAAAAAATCCAAGCCGAACTCCGAAGTCCCCTCCCAGACAATCTCCGCGTCTCAAAACTCAAACGACAGAAACTTCAGATTAAAGACGCAATTTCGCAATTCTCAGAGCAGCGGTAAGCGCTCTTCTTGAAGCCGGAAACGGCGCAGCTTATAGGACCCTCATTGACCAAATGGTCGGTGGGGGTTTGTTTTATTTAAAAGGGAGGTCGCCATGTCTGACCGTGTATTTATCGTTACCGGAGCCGCGCGCGGCATTGGATATGCCTGTGCGCAAAGATTGGTCAATGACGGTCACCGGGTCGTGTTGGCGGATCGTGACACAGAAGCCGGAATGGCATCAGGAAAAGATTTGGCTGCAGGGACTGACCGCGCCATTTTTGTTGAATGTGATGTGTCAGACCCGCTTTCCGTCCATAATTTGATCGCGGAAACATTGGGCGCCTATGACCGCATTGATGGTTTGATCAATAATGCGGGTATCGCGGTCAAAGGCGGTGCGCTGGATATGAGTATTGAAGATTTTGACAGGAACCTCGCTGTCAATTTGCGCGGGGCTTTCCTGGTCTCAAAAGCGGTCGCCAAATATATGGTTGAGGAGATTGAAAATCGCGCGGATCGTTCGCGTCTGACGGAACGGCCCTATGCCATTGTGAATATGTCGTCGATCAATGATACGGTCGCGATTCCTGACTATCTGGCTTATACTGTGTCCAAGGGCGGGATGCACCAAATGACCCGCGCCATGGCGATTGAACTTGCCCCATACGGCATTCGCGTGAACGGGATTGGTCCGGGGTCTATCAAAACTGAGATGTTGGCCAGTGTCGTGTCTGACAAATCTGCCATGAAGAAAATCACGCAACGGACGCCACTGGGCCGTCCCGGCTTGCCGGATGAAATCGCCTCCGTCGCGGCTTTCCTGCTGTCAGAGGAGAGCAGCTATATCACGGGTCAGCATATTTATGCAGATGGCGGACGGCTGGCACTCAACTACACCATGCCGGTTGAGGATTAGACACAAAAAAGCCCGCTTAATAAGCGGGCTTTTTCTTATCTCTTTGGCGGAGCTTAGTTGCTCGGTTTGAACAAGCTTTCCAGCGTGTGCTCGACCTTTGGCTTTTCAGCTTCAGGTTCAGGCGTTGGCAGCGGAGCCAGTGTTTCGCCGCCGCCTTCCGCGTCCAGCTTGGCCTGTTCTTTCGCGCGCTTTTCAGCAGCCTTTTTTACATAACCATCCAGATCTATTTGTGAGCAGAGACCCAGGCTGACCGGGTCAGTTGGGTTGATCGTGTTGATCTTCCAATGTGTCCGCTCGCGGATCGCTTTGATCGTTGGCTTTGTCGTGCCGATCAGCTTGGAAATATGGGCGTCCGGCAGTTCAGGGTGATTGCGGACAAGCCATGCAATCGCGTCCGGACGGTCCTGACGACGTGAGAGCGGTGTGTAACGCGGACCTTTTTTCTTGGTCTTCGGCTCCATTTTGTCCGAATCAAAGCTGTTCGGCTTCATCGCGTAATTCGGATCGCTTTCGGCCTTTTCAATCTCTTCACGAGAGACCTGACCATTGGCAATTGGGTCAGCCCCGCGAATACCGGCGGCGACGTCGCCGTCAGCAATACCTTCGACTTCCAGAATATGCAGATCGCAAAATTCGGAGATTTGCTTAAAGGTCATAGCCGTATTGTCGATCAGCCAGACAGCGGTGGCCTTTGGCATTAAAATCTGTGTCATATCTCTCTCCTCCTGGAGTCCTGCAATTCCACAAAAAGCAGGCATGAAAAAACCCCGCTCGGCGGGGTGGATTTACTGATTTTTGACTATGTAACCATCAATCAGTGCTTTGCACATACAAGATTAACGTCCATTTGGCAATAGAGCCACCTGCGCAGTGAGAAGGGATGTCTGCATGTCAGTCTTTGGTGATGATTTACCCAAATCCGGTGAGACCACGCCTAGTCCGGGGGAGGACTTATATGGTCTGTCTGTATCAGAACTGGACGACCGCATCGCGCTCTACCAAGCGGAGATTGCAAGGCTGGAAGCTGAACGTGTGAAGAAAAAGGCCGAATCAGAGGCGGCTCACGCCATTTTCGGCAAAAAGAGCTGATGGAAGCCAATTTTAGCTAATTTGCTAAGCCTTGGCTTGGCACTTGCACCCCCTTCACCGAGAACCGCGTCTTGCAAAACAGGGCGACACACCACACAGTGTAAAGAGAACAATAATGATGGCTGTTTCCCCCTTGAATAGTTCAACGCAAAATAAACTGACAGATACGCTGACGCCTCAGGCCGAAGCCCGTCTGCTTGCCTTCACGAAATCAGAATTGTTTTCGAAGACATTCCGGGAAGGCATGGACTTGGTTGAAGAAACGGCGGCCTATTTGGACGGTCCCGGGCGACAGGATTCCAAGAAACTCGGGCGCACGGACGCGCTGACCTATGCCAGCCAGTCCATGCGTCTCACCACACGCCTCATGCAGGTTGCCAGTTGGTTACTTGTCCAGCGGGCTCTGAAAGAAGAAGAAATGTCACTGACCGAAGCGCGGGCGGATAAATACCGCTTGGTTCCGGAGGATAAGCCCGAAGGGACGCTCAGTTTCTCTGATCTCGCCAAAGACGCTTATGCGCTCCCGGCGCGCTTATTGGATCTCCTCGCAAGATCAGAGCAGCTTTATGAGCGTATCATGCGTCTCGACCGCTCTCTTTACGGGACGATTGCAGCGCAAACCGGAAATACGGTTGCAGACCAGATCAACCGTTTGGAAGCGGCGTTTAAGCGGTAAGGCGATCCATCTGAGTCGCACACAATAAAAAAGGCTCCCCGTGGGGAGCCTTTTTCGTTTTCGCTTTGATTTTCGACTAGACGCCGAAACCTGCAAATTTGTCTTTGAAGCGTGAGACGCGTCCGCCGCGGTCCATCAGCTTGGCGTCGCCGCCGGTCCAAGCCGGGTGCGTCTTTGAGTCGATATCGAGGACGAGTGTGTCGCCTTCTTTGCCCCAAGTGGAGCGTGTTTCATATGTTGATCCGTCAACCATTTTGACGGTGATCATGTGATAATCCGGGTGAATATCTGATTTCATGGGTCTTAGCCTTTTCTTTGGTCACGGGGTTGCGTTGAAAGGTCTCCCGCTCGCGAGCGCGCCGTATATGCGCGAAAGCCGATATCGTCAAGCTGTGGGGTCTGTTTCATAGTCT
>CAYZGF010000048.1:0-12145 GCA_964477595.1 uncultured Algimonas sp. | reverse complement strand
CCAGCCGCACCGTTCATGCCTTGACCATATGCGCCCGCACCGTAACCTTGTCCGACACCATATGCGCCGCCGACACATCCGGCTTGTCCGCCGGCATTATATCCATAGGCACCGCCATATGATGCGGTCTGGCCATATTGTCCGTAAGAGGCAGCCTGATTTGGCGCACAATTTGCGCCATATACACCACCCGACGTTCCGTAACCGTTACTGTGACCGCCCATGCCCAGCCATGAGCAACCTGACAATAATACTGCTGATAAAGCGCAAGCTGCAAGCCGCATATCGGCCTCCTTCTTTTCGAACTCAAAGTCTTCTGTGTTTCAACTTAGAACAGAAGATGCTTAAAAAACTGTTCCCAAACCGGAAACAAACTCTTAACGATTCCAAGACTTTGCTTGGTTAATGCCTCCAAAACTCTTATGAGCCCTAGAAATTGATCGATCCCCGCAAAGTGAGAGGGATTGAGTAATTTGTATCGCCGTTCGCGCCCGAAACGACATCGCCGTCTGCATTGGTGAAATCAGCATATTCCCGGCGACCTTGAACTTTGAGACCAGTTTCAGCTGCAAGGGCAAAGCCGGGAGTAACTTGCCATTCAGCACCGATATTCAATTGACCCTGCGGAAGCCATTGCGCGTCATACACACGCGTGGAGCCAGTATTGGGGACTTCATATGTCGCGCCGTCAGTTCCATCAAAGGCCTGTTGATAGGAGGTCTGTATGTGTGTGACATCGACATCAACTTCATTCACATGCGAAACGCCAATCGATGCGCCGACAAAAGGTGTGATCGTTCGATAACCTTCAGATTTAACAATCGGATCGAAATAATATCGTCCTCCGACCTCTAGATCCAGTTTCTCTAAAGCTGAGACATCATAAGAAAATGTCGCGATATTTTGTGACGGAATAAATGTCGTGTTTATGAGAGGATCGCCCAAAGGCATCTGGGCCGCGTCAAAGGGCTGCTCACGGGTTTGTCGGTAAAGCGTTCCATCAACAGACGCGGCTTCACTCGATTCACCCTCTGCATATGTATATCCGACATTTGCGAAGGTCGTGAAATTGTCACTGACAATATATTCCAGGCCGCCTTTGATGTTTATAGGCGTAGACCATGCATTTGTGAAAGAGATATCGCGCGCATCGAAACTATCAAATCCGCCGTCCCCATTATCTAAAAAAATCGCGTCAGGGTTTCCGGGAATGCCCGCATCTACGTCACCGGTTACTACATCCGTTGTCGCCAAACTATTGGCTGTATATCTTGTCGTCGTCACCGACCCGCTCGCGGCCGTGCCTGCGGAGAACCCCTGAACATAATCTTGTGGATTATATGCGCCATCTATTCCGACAATCCCGCGAAGGTCGCTGTCGATGAGGTTTCCATCAATGCTCTTTTCGGCTCCTATCGAAAACGCACCCCGTAATTTTGGCTTCCTCTTTTTCGGACCGCGCGTCTGGTGCATCAATTGTTTGTTTTGTCCGACTGCGGCGCCATATCCACCATCAGCATATTGTGGTTGACCAAATTGCGGTTGCTGCGGGAAACCGCCCTGTGCGCCATAGGCCCCCTGTTGACGAAGTTGGGGGGATGTCCCGATTGTGACCTGTTCCGGACGACATCCGCGCGGGATTGGATGACGCGGCGTTGCGATCTGGCAGTGCTGACCCGCAGATGCGTGACCATATTGAGCGTAATGGCCTTGGTTGGCAGCCTTTTGCTTCGCGTAGGGATTTTCATATTTCGACGGCTGACCACCGATAAATGAACAACCCGATAGGAGCGCGGCAGAGAGTGTTGCCGATAAAGTTAAAGACCCCAGACGCATATCGTCCCCCGAATTCAAACATGGGAAACATATGTTTTCCCATCATGGTTAACGATGGGAATGAAGGAACTTGCTTAACAAGCCGTTTAGGCGAGACATTTTCATCATGTCAGACTGCGGATTTTATAGGCCCGGCTTTAAAAACCCTATGAAAGTAGCGCTTTGACGGCTTCCGGCGGACGACCAATGATCGCCAGAGTCCCATTTGAGACAATGGGTCGCTCTATCAAAATCGGATGATCGGCCATAGCTTTCACCAAATCTTTCGCCTCTGTAACAGACTTTAACCCAGTCTCTTTATATATCGTTTCGCCCCGCCGCATGAGAGCTCTCGGGTCTTCAAATCCAAGTTGAGCCAACACGCCCTCTATCTCCGCGACGCTTGGCACGTCGTCCAGATAACGCCGCACGGTCACATCTGCACCTGCAGTCTCTATCAAAGCCAGCGTTTCACGGGATTTCCGACAGCGCGGATTATGCCAGATTGTCAGCATGAGATATCCTTATTCCGGTGCGTATTGCGTTTGGATACACTTATCGTCAAAGGGGGGCTGTGACCACGTCTATTCCAAAAGTTCTGATCCTCAGCTCAACTGTTGCCAGTTCCCGCGTCGGTGCGAGTGCTGCCAGCTTCTGCCTGCAACGTTTGGGGATTGAGACTGTTGTTCTGCCCACAACGCTCATGGGACGCCACCCCGGATGGGGAACACCGGGCGGCGGGGCGACAGAGACAGCCCTCTTACAGGATGTGTGGGCAGGTGTCGCGGCACAGAACATCACATTCGACGCCGTCTTAACCGGATATATGGGGGAACGATCTCACATTGATTTGGGTGTCGAGATTATTGAGCATGTCAGAGCCAGTAATCCAAATGCCATAATCGCGGTTGACCCTGTGATGGGCGACCATGGTCAGCTTTATATTCCCGAAGACCGGGCAACCGCCATTATTACGCACCTTATTCCCAAGGCCGATTTCATCACACCCAATATGTGGGAGCTGGAATTTATCTCATCTCGAACGGCCACATTGCCCGCACGCTTAATAACGTCCGTTTTAGACGGTGAAAAGATTGGCGCTGTCTGGCAAGACAAAGACATCCGCCACCAGGTTAGCCATGCGAAGTTCGAAACGGTTCCGCATGGCGGCGGGGATAGTCTGGCAGCGTTATTCTTGGGACGTCGGCTTCTGGGTGATACGCCTGCGCAAGCCCTCGCTAAGTCAGTTGCATCTATTTTTGAACTCATGCGGGCGGCGGATGCACTGGATGCAGGTGAATTGCCCCTCGTCCGAATGCAGGCCTTTATAAATGACGCCATTGCGTTAGAGCTGCACTCATGAGTTCTTATCCGATAAATGGTCATTTACCTGCACAGTTTGACGCGCTTCGAAACGTTATCATTGCCAATCAGACTGAGCATGATGAGTTGGGGTTCCAATTCTGCGTAATGCAGCGCGGCGAAACACTGATTGATATACAGGCCGGTTGGACAGACCGCCAACAAACACAGGAAGTCTCTGAAGATAGTTTATTCGCCGTATTCTCGTCCGGCAAAGCGGCAGCCGCATTAGTGATCGCTTGGCTGGTTGAGGAAGACCGGATTGGATATGATCAGCTCGTGTCAACGATCTGGCCGGAATTTGCGCAAGCCGGGAAAGAGCAGCTCACCATCGGGCAAATTATGAGCCATCAATCCGGCCTGTCCGGGATTACAAATCCTGACTGGAGCGCGAAAGATTGGTTTGATTGGGACAAGACAATCGCGCAGCTGGAACAACAAGACCCGATTTTTGAACCCGGCAGCGCCTCCGGATATCACCCTGTGACCTATGGCTTCCTCGCCGGAGAGATCGCACGCCGCGCCGATCAGCAGCAACGTAGTCTGGGCCGGATCTTACGCGAAGAGCTGTGTCAGCCCGGCGATGCGGATGTCTGGATTGGCCTTCCGCCCGCTGAACATGGGCGCTGCGCAGATATGCAAAAGCCAAAAGCCCTTCCTGATATGGGCGAAATCACAGAGGCAAAACGTTGGGCTTTTTTAAAGCCCTGGTCATCGCCCGGCGGCATGGGTGCAGCCGCTTGGCGAGAGGCAGAGCTGGCGGGATCGAATTGTCATGCCACTGCGCGCGGTTTAGCGACGCTGATGCAGGCGGGCGTCGACGGCTTTATAAATGGGACGCCAATTCTATCTGAGGATATTCAAGCGGCCTTTTCCAAATCCCGGATCAGGGGTCAAAACCTCGTCCTGCCATTCGACATAGATTTCGCGGCCGGCGTCATGCGCAATGCGCCGAATTATTTTTATGGTCCCAATGCGGACACGCTGGGCCATAGCGGCTGGGGCGGGTCCTGCGTCTTTGCCGATCCGGTGAGCGGCTTACACGGGGCCTATGTCATGAACCGCCAACGCAATAGTTTATTAGGTGATGTCAGGCCTCGCGCATTGATTGATGCGGTGTATGAAGCCCTATGAGTGCTTTTATCGAAAAACTCTGGGAGCTGGGTCCTAGCCTTGTTGAGGGGACGCCTCACGCCAAAGAACTTGGCATGAAATTCGTCGCGATTGACAAGGGGCTCGCCACGCTGTCCCTGCCCTATAATGTTGCGCTTATCGGGGATCCACGGTCCCGCGTCATTGCGGGTGGGGCGGTGACGACTGTTCTGGACCAAGCCTGTGGTTTGGCCGCCATTGCCGGATTTGACGGCTTTGCTCAGCTGGCAACTCTGTCTCTGCGCATTGATTATCAGCGTGCCGCAACGCCGGGGGATACCGTGATCGCGGAAGCTGTCTGTTATAAAACGACCCGACATGTCGCTTTTATTCGAGCCATCGCACATGACGGCGATCCGGACGATCCTGTCGCGACCGCACAAGCCGCCTTCATGCTCACGGGCCCCATATATAAAGTACCGGAAGCCGAGGGCGAAGAGGAATGACCCAAAATTTGTCAGACGAACTGATTGCGTCCATCCCCTATGCCAAAACGCTTGGCATTCAGGCCGCGTTTTCGGAAACAGGCCTGTTACTGATCCTGCCCTATCAAAAGAGCAATATTGGCAATCCGACACTGCCCGCATTACATGGCGGTGCAATTGGCGGGTTTATGGAAGTTTGTGCCATGGCGGAACTGCGCCGACGATCACCGGACCTGCCTTTCTCTAAGCCCATCGGGATCAATATTGATTATTTGCGCCGCGGCAAACCGGTTGAGACCTTTGCCCGCGCGGATATTTTCAAGGAAGGGTCTCGCGTTGCCAATGTCCGGGTGCGGGCTTGGCAGGACAGTGAGGACGAGCCCATTGCCGCGCTGAGCGGTCACTTCTTACTCCCCGCAAAATCATGATCGCTTCAGATATTTGCACATTACAGCGCTGGAATACGCTGTGCCTTCGCTTGGGCATTGCAGCGGACGGCGAAACCTATGAAGACCTCATCAAGGCCCATGCGCAAAAGCATCGCGCCTATCACACACTGGATCATATCGCGGCCTGCCTGCGTCATCTGGACAGCGTGAAAGACAAGGTGGACAGCGCGGAAGAAATCGAAATGGCGCTCTGGTTTCATGACGCCGTCTATGAGCCCTTCTCCGCCACCAATGAAGAGGACAGCGCCGAATGGGCAGCCGATTGGTTGCAAGAGCGCGGCGCAGAACTCCCCCTCATCGCGCGAATTACGGATCATATTCTGGATACGAAAAGTCATGACACGCCGGAAAATCTGGACGGTCAATTCATGCTGGATATCGATCTTTCAATCTTGGGCACGGCACCGGAAATTTACGATGTGTTTGAGACAAATATTCGACGGGAATATAGGCGCGTCCCGGGCTTTATCTTTCGTAAAAAACGAAAAGCAATCTTGGAAGGTTTTTTAACCCGGAAGAGAATTTACGCGACTGAGCATTTCCATGAAAAGCTGGAGGGCCAAGCGCGGGAAAACCTGGCACGCGCGATATCACAGCTCTAATATAATTGAGAAATTGACAATTTTAATCCTAATCGCTCACATCCTCTAATGAAAACCCAATTGGGGTTCCATCTAATTGCATCGGATGTTTTTGATCCCCAAACTCGACAAATATAAATCCGGAATCGATCGTTATCTTATCGAAAACACTCGGAACAATTTCCGTCATTGAAGACGAGGTATTCAAAGCCTTATTGTCAAACTTAAATAACCCTTGCTTCTTCTTTTTATTCGTTATCGGAATGTATTGATCATCATAGACCGCACCCAAGTTTTGCTTCTCAGGCTTTATCAAAACATTACCTGACTTATCCATAAGGCCGTTTTTGTTCTTCATATTATAATCTATATAGTCACCCTCTTGAGAAAACCGGGTGTGCCCGCGCAATAGAATATCGCCCTCCCTATTAATGAGCGCCATCTGTCCATTCTTTAGTGCCACCTCCGCTACGCCATTGCGGAAACTTTTTACCAAGATATATTCTGTATGTTTAAGGACGATATTGCCTTTGTGGTCTAAATATCCTGCCCGGTCTCCTTTTACATATGGAACGAGCCCCTCTGAGAAACCGAAATTGAGTTTGAATAATCTGTCCGCCAAACGATCATCGGATATTACAGGATAATCATATTCAAATTCCGTCAAGGCGTTTCCATCGAAATCTATCAATCCTGTTTTACCGTCTTGGACAACAACGATAGCATTTTGCTCAATTTTACCATCACGCGGCAGGTGAATATTATCATATATAAAATCAGTAATCCGCTCCCCTGAAACAGCATTAAATAAGGCCGTTTTTCCGTCACGTTCGAAAAAAGCGAATGAAGTGTCGTTGATGTCAATACGGTCATAGATAGCGGGAGCAATCTCTTTCCCGTCATATCCGGTCAATCCGAATTTCCCATTCTTTTCGAAGGTGACTCTTTTCGTTTCTTCATCCCAAGATTTTAATTTCGAATATTTAACACCATTTACAGATATTCCATTAAAATCGGTAATTTCCCATGTCCCATTTCGTTTGGCGAAAAAGACCGGAGGTGTGGATGAAGTTGTCACAATTCGTTCAGCTTTTAGCGGGCTGAGCTGACCCTCTTTATTGATTAGCCTCATCAAGCCGTCTTTTTTTACAATCGCGTATCCATCTGAAAAATGTCGAGAGAAGTGTCTTTCATAAATTGGCGGAATAACAGTGTCTCCCCCTGGATTGATATACCCGACCAAAACGTCTGGGTTCTCCCCGACAAAATACAAAAACCGTAAGTCATCATTCGACCGCATCTCAACAGTTATGACTTTTGGTGCAGAAGACAGGTGAAAACGGCGGGGCTCAATCTTCACTTCATTTGTTTCGGTTTTATATCCGCATTCGGAAATCGTCTCACAAAATTGAAGCCAAGGTTCAGCATGTGCAAATAAAGGCAGACTGCAAACTACACTGGTAATCACCAACCACAATGAGAGTCGTATGTTTTTCGGTACTTTATGATTTAATTTCATCTTCGAACTTTTATTTGGTTTGGGTAAGTATTGCACTTTAATTACTTAAATAAAGGCCTAGAATCGACTCGCGAAACTGGCTTTCAACGTCTCTTTCGCTTCGTCCCCCAACAGCAAATCATTCCCGGCGACGCCGTAGGTCGCAATCACATCAAACCAACCCTGCCCGATGCCTTGGTTGAGAAGGTCTTCTGCTGATAAGCAATGACGTCCGGCCTGAAGGGTTAGGTCGAAATCGATTGTCCCCATGCCGTGATAGGTACGGTAGATGACCTCCGTACAGACAAGGCGGTCTGTGGTGCGAAAATCAAATATAAAGTCATAGAGTTTGCCCGCATGACTTCTAGCGCGCTCCAGAGATTGATCTATTTGCGCGGGCGATAATTTTGGACGAATGACCGTAAAGGCATCGACTTGAAGCGTTTCTTCCATATCCCGAAACAACACGCCGTCTTTCTTGGCTTCCAAAATATCCGCGTCTTCAGCCCCAAGCCAAAGTGCGGAATGTGGCCAGAAACCAGGAAGAAAGACATTGCTCATCGCGTCATCATGGCGCGTCACAAAAACATCGCCGGGTCGAAGCTGGTCACGGATCCTCACCATGATATCCGGGGTCACGCGCTTGGCAGCGCGCGGCGGTTTCACAAAAGGAATCTTGAGATCGGCAATATCAGACCCCATCATTTCGAAAATAGAGAAAAGAATATTTTTCCACGCAGAGATATGTCTGCGTTTTACGGAATGTCGGACAAAGCTGCGATAGCGTTTGAGATGATCACCGCGGGACGCAGTGGGCAGATTTAACTTTGTTAAAATGCCCGAAATTTCGGGCGGGGCCACAGACATGATTTTTGCCCTGTGTTTGTCAAAGACATCACACGCCCGGTAAAATCCCCGCATCCGGAAGGCTGATGTCAATTGACGATAGAGTCGGGTGAAACTCTTTCGTGGCAAAGAATATCTTTGATCGGCTTCATCCAGTTTTTTCCAAACAATCGCACGGTCACGCGCGAGATCAATGAGATATTCCCCCGTGCGGACAATCAGCTCAGCCGCGCAAAACGCGATGGCAAAACCGTGCCAATCCTCATCACGCGCTGCCTCCGGATTTCGTTGAACCCTTTTGGCCGGGTCAGGTAGAGATTGAATAACGTCCCAAAGGGCCAAGCGGATCGCAAGATAACGGGCATAGGTTTCGCGCAAACGCTCATCTTCAACGGGATTATAATACCCCCGCGCCTCAGCCGCGTGACTATCTGCTACTAATACATCAATCGTTTCAGGGGTCGGTAGCGCTGAATAGGCAGCAATCATAATGCGAAGAAAACGCTCCTGAGAGGCAGAGTCTTCGTTGGAAATTTCAGAATTTTCTAAAAAACCTATTGGAGAGGGCGAGGCAGTCATATTCTGCCTTTGAGGTCTTGGATTTTGACTAGATGCTTGATCCACAACTCACCTCGCACCAAAAGTGATTTACCCGATGGAACTAATCGACCGGGTAAATCATTTTACTCTTTTTCTTTTTCCTGTTTCGGGAAAACGGTCCGTACAGCGACAACACCATTATAAGAGTAAGTTCTGTCAAACCGTCTTTGTACGCCGATAGTATTGGTACCACTGCTGACAGCTGCACCATAGGCGACGGTGACATTCTGCATTCGTGTATCTGTTTCCACAGTCGAGTCCCGCTCTCCAACTAAATCGGGGTTGGCAATAATCAGGACATAATCCTCTTCTGCTGACGGAGAAAATTGAACGCCATAAATTGACCCTAAGCGGCGATAGTCCTCATCGCCAAAGCGACGAACTAAGTCACCGTCAGAATTATAGGTCTCAATGTCTCCGGCAAATATAACAGCAGACGCTAGCATGGATCCTGCGCTGACAACACGGCCTGTCATCCCAGTTGGAATTTCAAAGACTTGATAGGGTAAGTCTTGACCATCAACAGATGTGACACATGGGACACCCGAATTGGCCATGTCCTCGCTCAATTGAATAACGCGGCTTCGCATTTCGCGTTTTTGCACTTTCGGCTCTTCGGACCGTGTGACGATATTGTCGAAACGAATATCAGTCTCACAAGCTGCGTCAGCAACATAAGTTAGACTTGGCGCGCGAACCTCACGTGGTTTGCTGGCACACGCCGCGAGACCCATCAGGGCCGTGACCCCGATCGCTTTCGCGACGGGATCAAAGTTAGGAATAGATATCATTATCGAACCTTAAAGCAGCGTAACGATCATTGATGAGATTTCGTCCAACATTTTCAATGTTTCGTCTCGAACAACCTCGGGCTCCATTTCTTTGATTTTCATATATCCAATGGACTCACCAGATGGTTCCATGGTGATGAAACCTTCTGTTTGAGGCACACCTAATATCCCGGAATTATAAGAGATCATATTTTCCATTAAGACTTCAGATGTTTCATTCCGAACGAGCTGAATTTTAACACCCGCAGCCGGACGCCACTCTTCACCCGTGACAGCTTTCTGAACGCCGAAACTCGTCATCTCAACATTGAGGACAGCATCTGCATCGGTCTCGGGTAATTCAGCCAGCGCAGATTTTTTGCCGCGGTTTACTTCAACAACATCCAAGCCCTCATAGCCTGCATCCATCAACTTCGCTTTGAGCATAGTTTCAAATTCAGCTTCCGGATCAAAATTCAACGGGGCCATCATTTCATTTAACTTGCCTTTGCGGCTGGACGTTTCCGCACCTTCAATTGCGGCCACAACCAAAAGCCCAATGAGACCACCGGCCGCTTGGCCTGTACCGGCCGCTGAAGCCAGCTCATTTGCACCCATTTCTTCCGGCAGAGCGTCATCAGATATTGCCATCGTTTTCACATTTGCCGTATTCGCGTCATAAAGCGTTGGCACATAGGGGGCGGTTTGGCAGGCGGCGAGCCCAAACATAAGACAAGCTGAAAGCGCCAGTCTTGATTTCTTGGTGGATGTCATGTCGTTTCTCCCTAAAAATTCCGTCTGAATGACGGACGACGTTTACATTGATTAAAATTCTATTTTTCCGTTTGCCCTTGTGACGATACGTCGACGCAGCACGTTTTGAGTTCGCGTTCATAAACTTCAGGATTGACCGCGGTGAGATATTCTACATTGGCAGATGTCCAGAGCAGCCCGGTATTACCGGGTTGAATTCGACCTATATTATAAGCGTGCTGTTCCGTATTCTTCACCCGTAGTTTGACTTTATCTTGTGGCCCTAGAAGAGACACCACGGGTGTGATCCGCATCTCATAAGTACCGGGGGCAAGACCGAAACGGATATATTCACCTACATCAAACTGACCGATTAGCGTGTCGTCAATATGAAGCTTTAGCCCTCCAAGCCGGGAGGACCCTGACGCGTTGCCGACAACAATATTGGTTTTCTCAGATAACATATAGTCAGGCATTGGGTCCGGAGACGACGCGCAGGCACTTAAAAAAGCCATGCTCAGAAACAGAGCGCAAAGACCAGCTTTTTTGCTTGTCATCATGCCCCGTTTGATCGGGTTTTTACCTCGATTATTTATTTGAGCCCCCTGACCCCATAGAAATTTGCGCACCTACATTCCAAACTCACGTTGAAATTGTGACGCGTGAATTTGCGAATTGAAAGGAAAAAATACAGAAAACAGCGGTCATTTTACTACAACTCACTGTTTACAGACGTTTTACACTATATCCCCGAGCTTTTAGGATTTCTTGGACACTGTCATCTCCAACCAGATGACCAGCGCCGACGGCGATAAAATCGGTCCCGGAGCCTTTCATCTCGACTTCAATTTGATCAGCCCAATTTAAGTTTCTCTGGGTGAATATAATGTCATAGGCTTGCGGGAATTCAGATTTCATCTCTTCCAATAGGTCTTCTTCCAAGTCTTCCACATCACCGACAGACCAATCTGAAACGAGCTCTTGGAGAACGGCAACAGTTTCGTCCATTTCGGCCAACATATCCTTTAGCATTCTTATCTGTGTTTCATCCGAGACGGAGGCCAGCATCTTCATCTGACCTTCTGCAGTTTCCAAAGCTCGAATCGTCTTTCCGGCGACCATGGGCTGAAGCTGCTTCTCAACGCCCGATTCCGGGTCAAAGTCATTTGAGACCAATGCACCCACACTCACAAGGTTTGCCACCATCCAGGGCCGCATGCCATCAACAGCCTCAATCGGCACACCTAAGGGTGCGACCGCTACGGCGATCGTGGCCATCTCATCCTCTGACATTTGAGACGACAAAGAAGAACCCGGCGCCATACCCAAACGCATCATGGTTTGCTGCAGCGCAGGATCCGTTTCAGATCCCGGCATGATTTCAAACCAAACCTCTTCAGCCTCAGCGAGGCGTTTTGTGAGTTCGTCGGATTTCCATTCCACCTCCTTTGGCAAGATATGAAGGGTTGGGTAGAGCGTAATTTCTGAATCCGCATCACTGACCACCCATATAGGCGGTTGAGGCGGCAGATCGGACTGCGCCTCACCACCACATGCCCCCAAAGCCAGAATGGGTAGGAGTGCGAGTTGGCGGAGACGAAGAGACATAGAGTTTTCCAATTCAAATAAACTTAGAAATTATGTGACCACGCTAACGCCCATGAATAAAATGGAAAGGTCGTATTCAGTCCAATTACACTTGGAATTTGAAATATAATTTATTCTGTAAATCGAAATACCGGATCTCAAAACGCAAAACGCCCCGTTAGCGAACTAACGGGGCGTTTTGTGTGTAATAAGGAGGAATGCATTTCTTTGTAAAAGATTTGCATGACATGACTTGTATAAACCGGGCGGTGACCTACTCTCCCGTGCCTTAAGACAAAGTACCATC
>CAYZGF010000047.1:0-12146 GCA_964477595.1 uncultured Algimonas sp. | reverse complement strand
AAGGCACCTGATGCGGAGATTCGCGCCATGTTGATCGAAGTTGGTGTCGCCGAGGCCCATTCGCATCTGCCGCGCGGGAATTGGATGGTCTTACTCACCGACAAGCTGGAGAAAGACGACGTGCTGGAACGCTTGGAAAGCTCATATAACACCGTATTTCCGAGCTTACCGAAGCGCGTAAGGCTGTCTTTGGAGCCATCATAAAATAAACTGTAGTTTCTGGCATTTGCGCGTTGACCGAACGGAAAGCCATAGCTAAGTACCCGCTCACATCTTAGCGGGTGTAGCTCAGTTGGTTAGAGCGCTGGCCTGTCACGCCAGAGGCCGCGGGTTCGAGTCCCGTCACTCGCGCCATTTCTTTTTAGAAATGGAACAGATCAAAAATGCCCGACCCTTTGGTCGGGCTTTTTTTGTGGCGAAATGAAACTTCGCGAAGTTTCTTGCCGCAAACCTTCCATATCTTCTGGGCAATAGCGGTTTAAGTTGGAACCAAGAGTGGGTAGGTCGATTGCATAGGTGTTCAACATCTAAAGACTTAGGACCCCATATGCCCATCCAAACGCAAAACCCCGCAACCGGTGAGATTGTTAAAACATTTGACCCGCATACCGACGCGGAAGTGGACCTGATGCTGGCAAAATCTGTGGTCGCGCATGAAGAGCTGCGAACATGGTCTTTCGACAAACGCGCAGAGCATATGCGTAAAGCCGCAAAGATTTTGCGGGATGAGGCCGAAACACTTGGTGAAATCGTCACTTTGGAAATGGGCAAAACGCTGTCGTCGGCTATCGCTGAGGTCAAGAAATGCGCTTTGGGCGCTGAATATTACGCCAAGACCGCCAAAGACCACCTCGCAGATGAAATCGTGAAAACCGATGCGAGTAAATCCTATCGGGCCTATCTGCCTCTTGGTCCCGTCTTGGCTGTGATGCCCTGGAATTATCCGATTTGGCAGGTCGTGCGCTTTGCGGCGCCCGCACTCATGGCGGGGAATACGGGGCTATTGAAACATGCCTCCAATGTGCCGCAATGCGCGCTCTATATAGAAGACGTGTTTAAACGCGCGGGCTTTCCAGAGGGTGCTTTTCAATCGCTTCTCATTTCCGGGGCGAAGGTTGAGCGCGTTTTACGCGATGACCGGGTGAAGGCGGCGACGCTCACAGGGTCTGAACCTGCCGGTGCATCTGTGGCGTCCATCTGTGGGCAGGAAATCAAACCGACGGTTCTCGAATTAGGCGGGTCTGACGCCTTTATCATTATGCCGTCTGCGGATTTAGACGCCGCAATTAAGACGGGCGTGAAAGCCCGCAATCAAAATAACGGGCAAAGCTGCATCGCGGCGAAGCGTTTCATCGTTCACGCTGATATATATGAAGAGGTGCGTAATCGTTTAGTGGACGCGGTCGCAGCACTCAAAGTTGGTGATCCTATGAAAGATGACACGGATGTCGGCCCGCTCGTCATGGAAAGCGCGCGGGATGAGATCGCAGGCCAAGTAGATGCCGCCGTCAAAGATGGTGCGCGTCTGTTGACGGGCGGGAAGGTCATGGACGGGAAGGGCTGGTTCTTTGAGCCGGGCGTTCTCGAGAATATCTCCAAGGACTCAAATGC
Source organism: uncultured Algimonas sp. (assembly GCA_964477595.1). Taxonomy (GTDB): domain Bacteria; phylum Pseudomonadota; class Alphaproteobacteria; order Caulobacterales; family Maricaulaceae; genus Litorimonas. The sequence goes on along the minus strand of CAYZGF010000047.1, from coordinate 10,535 downwards.
CTATCATGAAGAGATATTCGGTCCGGTTGCTGCGCTGTATAATGTTGATGATCTGGACGCAGCGATAGAGCTGGCCAATGACTCACCTTTTGGACTGGGGTCTTCAATTTGGACGAAAGAGAAGAGTGAGCAAGAACGAGCTATTCGCGAGATTGAAGCCGGTGCAACTTTCGTCAATGCGATGACGAGTTCCACACCTGCTTTGCCATTTGGCGGGATCAAACGGTCCGGTTATGGTCGGGAATTGGCAGCAGAAGGCATTCGCGCTTTTTGCAATGTGAAAAGCGTTTACATCGCGTAAGGTCGTTTGAGGCGGGCAGAAAAGGGAAAGCTATGAGCAAGGTTTATAAAACTGCGGCTGATGCCATGGAAGGTTTATGTCGCGACGGTTTGACCGTCATGTCCGGTGGCTTTGGACTATGCGGCATTCCGGAAAACCTAATTGCGGCATTGCGCGACAGCGGCGCAAAAGACCTGACCGTTATCTCAAATAATGCGGGTGTAGATGGCTTCGGTCTCGGGCAATTGTTGGAAACCCGGCAGATTAAAAAGATGGTCAGTTCTTACGTCGGTGAGAATAAGGAATTTGAACGCCAATATCTTGGCGGTGAGCTGGAGTTGGAATTTAATCCGCAAGGCACGCTGGCGGAACGTATTCGCGCTGGCGGGGCAGGGATACCGGGGTTTTATACCAAGACGGGTGTCGGGACGCTTATCGCGGAAGGTAAAGAGCATAAAGACTTCCACGGCGAGACTTTCATCATGGAAACGGGTCTGAAAGCTGATCTTTCCATCGTCAAAGCTTGGAAAGGCGATGCAGAAGGTAATCTGATCTTCAAGGCGACTGCGCGCAATTTCTCGCCTATGATGGCAATGGCCGGAAAGGTGACAGTCGCGGAAGTCGATGAAATCGTGCCGGTCGGGTCGCTCGATCCAAATTTCATTCATACGCCCGGCATTTTCGTGCAACGTATCGTCGAAGCCGAATGCGAAAAACGGATCGAACAACTCACTGTGCGGGAGGCGTAAGATGAGCTGGACCAGAGATGAAATGGCTGCTCGTGCGGCGCAGGAATTGGAAGACGGGTTTTATGTCAATTTGGGAATCGGTATCCCGACATTGGTCGCGAACCATATTCCGGACGGCATGAATGTCACGCTGCAGAGCGAAAACGGTATGTTGGGTATGGGGCCATTCCCGCTGAAAGGCGAAGAGGATGCCGACCTGATCAATGCTGGAAAGCAGACGATTACCACGCTACCCAAGTCCAGCTTCTTTGATAGTGCGACCAGCTTTGCAATGATACGCGGCGGGCATATTGATTTGTCCATTCTGGGCGCAATGGAAGTCGCGGAAAACGGTGATATCGCCAATTGGATGATCCCGGGCAAAATGGTCAAAGGCATGGGCGGGGCGATGGACTTGGTTGCGGGCGTAAAGCGTTGTATCGCTTTATTTGACCACACGAATAAGCGCGGCGAGAGCAAGTTCATCAAAGCCTGTACTCTACCATTAACCGGGCAAAACTGCATCGATATGGTCATCACAGACCTCGGCGTTTTTGATCGCGAAGAGGGGCAAAAGCGCTTCCGCCTGCGCGAACTTGCACCGGGCGTTGCGCTGGATGAGGTAAAAGGCAAAACCGAAGCGGATGTTGTCTACGAGTAATGAAAAGTAAAACTAAAGACGTTTTGTTTTCAGCTTCGATTGTTTCAGTTCTTTTCCTATTCGCAATATTTGTCGTGCCTATTGTCGCGGACAATCATACTAAAGAATTCAAAGTGCTTGTGGGCGCTATAATTGTTGCCTCTGCATTATATGGGTTTATTCGTCGATAGGAATTTTCGATCGGTGAGTTATAAGCCTTTATGAGTTCTACGCCTAACATTTCAGTCGCGCCCATGATGGATTGGACGGACCGGCATTGCCGTTGGTTCCACCGTCAGCTTTCTGCCAATACGCGTCTCTATACGGAGATGGTGGTTGCGGATGCTGTCATTCATGGTCCACGGGACCGTCTCTTGGGGTTTGACCCGATAGAACATCCCGTCGCGCTGCAGATTGGCGGAAGTGATCCTAACAAGCTGGCGAAAGCGACCGAAATTGGCGGCGGTTATGGCTATGATGAGGTGAATCTCAATGTCGGCTGCCCGTCTGATCGGGTGCAGGCCGGACGTTTTGGCGCGTGCCTGATGGCTGAGCCTGATCTTGTGGCGGACTGTTTTACAGCGATGAATGCTGCGACTGAGGCGGAGGTTACAGTGAAGTGCCGCCTAGGCATTGATGATCAGGATGTGGCGAAAACGTTACCAGCTTTCATCGAAACAGTCGCAGCTGCGGGATGTAAGACTTTCATTATTCATGCCCGCAAAGCGTGGTTGAAAGGCCTGTCGCCAAAAGACAACCGCACCATCCCGCCGATTGATTATGAGATTGTCCATGCAATGAAGGCCAAATATCCGGAGCTTGAAATCATTGTAAACGGGCAGGTGACAGATGTATCTCATGCAGTTGATGTGATGGATGGAAAGCTGGACGGCGCGATGTTTGGTCGGGCCGCCTATAATACACCCTGGATTTTGACTGATGTTGACCGAATTTGGTTCGGTGGTGAGAGTTTTGCTCCGTCTAGATTAGAGATTGCCGAGCGTCTGATTGGCTACGCCAAAAACCGTCAGGAGGTGGACCGCTCAACGAAAGCCCTTATCCGTCATGTCATGGGATTATTCGCAGGTCAGCCGGGTGCCCGTCTCTGGCGTCGAACATTGTCAGAGGGTTTAGGGCAAAAGCGTTTGCCATCGGATGTTTTGACGGATGGCGTCGCCGCGATGCAGAGCATTGCGCATGCCGCATAAATGAACCTGCTCCTGGAAAACTGGCCGCTTATTCTCGCATTACTTGCCGTGGGTGGCGTGGCCGGATTAACCGCAGGACTATTTGGAATTGGCGGCGGGGCCGTCATGGTGCCCGCGCTATATTATGCGTTTTCAGTCCTCGGTGTCCCTGAAGACATCGTTATGCACTGCGCCGTCGCGACGAGCGCAGCTGTGATTATTATCAATGCAACACGTTCGACGCGGGCGCATCACGCAAAAGGTGCGGTTGATATGTCGTTGGTTTGGCCAATGCCGAAATGGTGGCAAAGTTACGGCCTGTGGATCGGGGTTGGCGCCTTTGCGGCAGCGATTTGGATTGCGCCGCAACTCTCCGGCGATGCATTGACGCGGCTTTTTGCCGTGATCGCGTTACTGGTGTCGCTGCAATTTATATTCGGCAAGCCCAGTTTTGTTGTTACTCATACCGTTCCGCGCGGCCCGGCGCCTTTTTTGGCAGGGGGAAGTGTCGGTGTATTGTCATCCCTGATGGGAATTGGTGGCGGATCACTTTCCGTGCCGCTGCTGACATTATGCGGGGTACCGATCCACCGCGCGATCGGAACAGCGGCGGCTTTTGGTCTATTTATCGCTGTGCCAGCCACAATTGGGTTTATCCTGAGCGGATGGGGGGTCGCTGACCGTCCCTTTGGTTCGCTGGGTTATGTGAATGGCTTGGGTTTTGCGCTGATTACACTGGCCGCTTGGCCGATGGTGCCACTGGGCGCAAAGCTCGCGCATAAAATGGATGCGACCGTTTTGCGGCGTGTTTTCGGGATTTGTCTAGCCTTGGTCGCGATCAATATGGCGCGAAAAACCGGGCTGTTCTAATAGCGCAAGAGCAGCGCGTTTGGTGTGGCTTTGACTTCTTGCAATTGACCAAGCCATGTCATGCCGAGAAGCGATGTTTCCAACCCGTCTTTCACGACGAGCGCGTCCACATCACGCAAGATAATCCCGCCAAGCGCGACCTGATCAAGTGTCACGCGTGCGGCATAATTTCGTCCCCCTGCCGTACTGATGGGGACGTCGTAGGATAGCTCGGAGTCCCGAAGTCCCGCTTTTCGGGCATCTGCCGCCGTCAACGCAACGGCGGACGCGCCCGTATCGACCAGAAAATCAACATAACCGGAATTTACCCGACCCTTATAATGATATTGTCCCGACCGCGTATCTTTCGGAATGGACACGACAGAGGCCGATTGTCTGATTTTCGCGGGCATCTGAGTCGTAGGTGAGGCGGGTTCAGCTGCATTTATTTGCGCTTCTGCGACGGCTGCATCACGTGATTTTTCTTTGTGATCCAGATAAAGGACTCCGCCAATCGCAACGCCTGCGATAAGAACTGTGTTTGTAAGAAGCTTGGCCAACATAAAATTCCTTTACAGGACAGAATTTGAAAAGAATTTAAGTTTGGAACGCAGTAAGCCATGATTTGTAATCAGGGTTAATGATTTGATTCGACCCGATTGAGGCACGCCCATGACTGATACAAAATCGACAGATAAACCTTTTGAGGACATCCGCGCCTTGATCGGCTCTATGCCTGTCTTGGAGGATGGAACCGATTGTGAAGTTGCGGCTCAAGCGGGTTCCTTGGGACGGGGTTTGCGTCCAATTGGTCGCTTGGAAGCTCCGCTGTCCCGGATATCACAATGGCAAGCTGCGCCATTACCGCGCCTAATGAGGCCATTGATCGCCGTCTTTGCCGGCACGCATGGTGTTGCAGAACATCTCGGCCATGAAGATATTATTGCGGCGTCAAAACGCCGTGTCGCCAGCTTAACCGAGGGCCAAGCCGCTGTTCGCGGTATTGCGGGCGAGTTGGGCTCGGCGTTCAAAGTCTATGAATTTGGTCTTGATTATCCCAGCGCAGATTTCACAACAGCTGATAGTTTGTCAGAGCGTGATTGTGCCGCCGCGATTGCATTCGGCATGGAAGTCGTCGCGGAGGGTGCAGATATAATCGTGCTGGGAGCTGCTGGATTAGGGGCTGCAACGGCAGCGGCAGCCATGAATATCGCCCTTTTCGGCGGGGCGGCCAATTATTGGGCAGGTGGCGAAGGCGCAGACTCACGTATTAAAGCTGTTCAGACCGGAATTTCGCAACATAGTGGCAAAACTTCCGATCCTCTGGACGTCCTTCGTATTTTCGGTGGACGTGAAATTGCCGGGTTGGTGGGAGCGATTTTGGCGGCGCGGCATCAGCGCATACCCATCCTCTTAGACGGATATGTGAGTTGCACGGCTGCCGCGATTTTACATGCTATTGATCCAACCGCGATTGATCATTGCGTTGCGTCTCACCTTTCATCCGAGCCTGCACATGACGCCTTGCTATCGCGCTTAGGACTAACGCCTGTTGTCGATTTAGATGTTAATATTGGGGACGGAACAGGTGGGGCTTTGGCATTGGCTGTGTTGAAAGCCGCGAGTGCAGGTCTGACGAGTTTAAAGGGCTAATATGTTTGATCACCCGGATTTCGACGGACATGAGGCTGTCCATATGTTCAGTGATGCGAAAAGCGGTCTTCGGGCCGTCATTGCTGTGCACAATACGGTACGGGGCCCGGGGGCAGGTGGCACACGCCTTTGGTCCTATGCTGAACCCAAAGATGCGGTTACGGATGCTTTACGTCTTTCAAAGGCCATGAGTTACAAAAACGCGATGGCGGGTTTGTCTCTGGGCGGTGGTAAAGCCGTGATCCTTCGACCTGAAAGAGATTTTGATCGGAAGGCTTTGTTTGAGGCCTATGGTCGGGCTGTTGAGGCTGTGGGCGGAGCTTATATTACGGCGGAAGATGTCGGGGTTTCGCCCGATGATATGCGGATTATCAAAACCCAAACGGATTTTGTGGCGGGATTGGATGATGGTCCAGCCGCGTCAGGGGATCCGTCGCCTGTCACGGCAGAAGGCGTGTTTCGGAGTATTAAAGTGGCTGTGCGCCACGCAATGGGACTCGAGTCGCTAGAGGGCTTACGAGTCGCCGTTCAAGGCCTGGGTCATGTGGGGTACGGACTATGTGAACATCTTCATGCCGCGGGTGTTCACTTGATTGTGACCGATATTAATAAAGCCGTGCTGGATCGAGCGCAGTCGGAATTAGGCGCTATTATAGTCGAACCTGACGCTATCCATTCCGTAACAGCCGATGTGTTCGCGCCCTGTGCATTGGGTGGTGCGGTATCAGAGACAAGCTTACCGCAGATAAAAGCGTCCATCATTGCGGGGGCCGCGAATAATCAGCTCGCAACCCCGGAGATGGGGGAGGCCTGCCGTCAGCGCGGTATTCTCTACGCACCGGATTATGTCGTAAATGCGGGCGGAATCATCAATGTGGCGGCAGAAGTCAGTGGCACTTATGATCCCAATTGGGTGAAGGCCAAGTTGGATGACCTTGAAATCACATTAAAAAATATTTTCACGCAAGCCGCAGAGCAGGGCCTTCCAACAAATGTGATTGCTGACAATATGGCCCGCGAAAGATTACGGCGTCCGGCTTGAGCTTTATCGTAAATTTGGGGTTTTAAACTAGCGGGTGAAGCGCTGGACCCTGCTCAATGGGGTTTGCGTTAGACTGTCCCGACAGCTCACTTGAATGCCGCGCTTGCAAATTTTGGCGCGATCATGCGGTGATCTGACGTTATGTAACACTCGACTTCACTGTCATAAACTGCAACAAAACTGTCATATTCGGTAACAGCCCGTGAACTCCTATCATGTGCCAATGTGATATGAGGTCGGAAGGATTTGAAGGGGCCTGTTAGGGCTGTCTTTACATCTATGGTTAATAGCTTAATGAGCCCGAGTTTTGTGAAAGCCGCGTAAGCGGCAGAATACATGAGTTTATAATGCCCCAAGTTGACGTCGATACAGTCACATCCCCCCTACCAACATCCCGCGGAATTCCCATCAGACATGGTGATTTTGCGACTTTATGTGACGCGTTAGACTATGCGGCAACGGGTAAAACCGGTTTCAACTATTTTGACGGGAAAGCGCGTTTAAAAGCCACGCTGTCTTACGCTGAGCTGCAATCTCAAGCCATAGAAATGGCCAAGCGTTTGGTGCCCTTTGCAGAGAAGAACGCACGGATTGGTATTGCGGCTGTATCTACACCGGAATTCGCTGTAATGTTCTTTGCTTGCCAATATGCAGGTCTTGTTGCTGCGCCTGTCCCTCTGCCTGTTACACTGGGCGGACGCTCATCATATGAACGTCAACTTCAACGCATGGCGGATACGGGTGATTTCCACGCGCTGTTCTGCCCGGAGTCGATGGAACCGATCATGCGGTCTGCGCTGAATGACCAAGCCATTCCGGTCATGACGTTTGAAAGTCTTGAGGAGCTACCAAAAGGCGACACACTTCGTCCATTTGGCAAGGATGATCTCTGCTACATTCAATACTCATCAGGTTCGTCGTCTTCGCCAAAAGGCATCATCGGTACGCAATCCTCCGTTTGTGCTAATTGTCACGGTATCACCAAACACGGCATGGGAATTAATGATCATGACCGCGCCACAAGCTGGCTGCCGCTTTATCATGATATGGGCCTGATTGGTTTCATGATTGCGCCAATGGTTGCGCAGATGACGGTGGATTATATCGACCCTCAAGATTTCACACGTCGTCCAATAACGTGGTTGCAGTTGATTTCCGACCATAAGGGAACACTCTCTTATTCACCCACATTTGGGTATGAGCTCTGTGTGCGTCGTTGGCGCAATGACCGCGAATTGGATCTGTCCAGCTGGCGGGCGGCCGGTATCGGCGGAGACATGGTTCGTCCGGAGCCTTTGACCGATTTCCAAGACCTCTTTGCCTCCATGGGCTTCGCCAAAGGCGCCTTTACACCGTCATATGGCCTGGCCGAGACTACGCTGGCGGCAACATTTGCACCACTTGGGCAGGGGCTACTGAAACATACAATCGACATGGCGCGTTACACACGAACATCTGAGGCCATCGAGGCTTCAGACCTGACGCGCGAAGAAGACCGCCGTACATTTGTGGCTTGTGGTAAGGTTCTACCGGATCATGAAATTGAAATTCGTGACTTCGACGATAATGTTCTCGGCGAAAAACAAGTTGGCCGTGTGTGCTTGAAAGGACCGTCCGTCTCACCCGGCTATTTCCGCAATACACAAGCGACTGAGGCGTCATTCTCCAAAGACGGATGGCTTGATACAGGTGACGCAGGATATTGGTTGGAAGATCAATTGGTTGTTACGGGTCGGTTCAAAGACCTTATTCTTTGGCATGGCCGTAATATCTGGCCGCAAGACATTGAATGGGCGGCCCAAGCCGCGGCCCCACATCGCTGCGGTCGAGCATGTGCGTTCGCGATTGGCGGCGCGGGCGACGAGAAAGACATCATGCTGCTGCTGGAATGTCGGACGCGTAATCCGAAGCTCTTGGAAGAAATTTACACGGCTGTCACAGCCGCTATTCGACTCGAAGTCGGCGTGCCTGTCCGCCTCATGCTCGTACCGAAATCAACCATGATTATCACGAGTTCAGGCAAGCTTTCCCGCGCGCGGGTGAAGGCGAAATTCCTCGATGGTGCGATCATTGATTTGCAGGCCGAGGAGAAGCTCACAGTTGTGTCAAATTCCGGCGACGCGGGCTGACCAGCTATCTGGACGCGCCGCGTCCGGTTTGGTATCGCCCCACAAACTTCTTGATGGGACGAATCCATGAGTGCACCGACAGATTCCGAGATTTACGATAAAATCTGCGAGCTGCTAAAGCCCTATAACCCAAAGAACCATCCGATTGAGCGGTCTTCCGGTATTATGTCGGACCTCGAAGTCGATTCTGTCGCAGTTTTTGACCTCATCATGGAGCTCGAAGATCATTATGATATTTCGATTCCGATGGAGATGGTGTCTGACATCAAAACCGTTGGTGAGTTGGTGTTGGCAGTGAAAGGTTTGACGGCTTAACTGTCGGGTAGGGAAAGCCATGACTAAATTATTCGACAAATACGCACCGCTCCAAGCGCGCGTTGATATGATGATGAAAATCGGTGCGGATGCGTTGGGCGTCAAATTTGACGATATTCTCTCCGCAACACGTGGTCGCATCGGAAATCGCGAAATCCTACTTGCGGGTACGAATAATTACTTAGGCCTGACCTTTGATGAAGACTGCCGTGCGGCTGCGAAAAAGGCCGTCGATGATCACGGCACAGGGACAACAGGTTCCCGGGTGGCTAATGGGACTTATTCTGAGCATACTGACCTAGAGCAAGCGATGGCCGCGCATTTCAATATGCCGTCCTGTATTGTCTTCACGACAGGATATCAGACAAACCTCGCGGCCATCTCCGGATTGGCGGGCGATAAAGACGTGATATTCATGGATGCGGATGCGCATGCCTGCATCATTGACGGATCGCGATTGACGAATGCGTCAACGATCCGTTTCCGTCACAATAATCCGGAAGATTTGGATAAACGCCTACGACGTCAGGGCGAGATTGAGGGCGGCAACGCACTCGTCGTGATTGAGGGTATGTATTCCATGTTTGGCGATATCGCGCCCGTGGATGAATTTCTCGACGTGACCCATCGTCATGGTGGCTATCTCTTTATTGATGAAGCACATAGCTATGGCGTGTTCGGTCCTACGGGTTGCGGCATTGCGGAAGAGCAGGGCGTCTTGGATCAGGTCGATTTTATCTCCGGAACGTTCTCAAAATCTTTGGCGTCTGTGGGCGGGTTCTGTGCCTCGAAACACCCTGAATTTGAAATCACGCGCAAGGTCATGCGCCCCTATATGTTTACTGCCTCCGCCACCCCGGCCAACATCTGCGCGGCGCGTGTCGCAGTTGAAAAGATAAAGTCAGGCGGTCACTTACGCGATAATCTTAAAGCTCGTGCGCAACAGCTTCATGCTGGTTTGAAAGCGCTCGACTTTGATCTTTGCGCCGACCCAAGTCCAGTCATCGCCGTCCGCCGTCCGAATGAAGGCGTGGCCGCGATGGAATGGAATTGGCTGATGGAAAACGGCGTTTATGTGAACCTCGCCGTCCCGCCCGGAACGCCGCAAAGCTCCAGCTTGCTCCGCATCTCGCTGTCAGCGGCGCACACAGAAGCTGACGTCAATACGATCATCGACGCCTTCGCGCGAATGAAAGCCAGCCAAGCCGAAATCATGACGGGCATGATGAGTAAATTGCAGGCAGCTGAGTAGATTATTTCAGCGCGCCTTGTCGCCAGATTTTCCAGAATAGGATTGGCGAATGCAAAACGGGGTGTTTGCGCTGGGCTGGGGTTGGGTTGAGTTTTACGCCTGAGTGGTTTTCGATTTTGCGGGCGATGTAGTCTATGCCGCCGTCAAATGTGGCCGCGCCGAGTAGGACCCTTATGGCAGCAGCAGGCTTGCCCAGAATGCGTCGAAACATCCAACGGCGCTTAGCGCGGGATTTGCCTGCTGTGGGGAGGGTGAAAACTCCATCCGCATTGGCTTCACCGTAAAGACCGGCTGTAATCGCCCCATATCTGTCTTCAAACCGCGCGACGATTTCTTCGCTGCGGCCCGTTGAGCTTTCGGGGCGGAGTTCTGTGCGGTAGCTCTCGTAAAATCCGCGTCCCCAGAATTCCGCAGCCGTCGCTTCGCCGTCCAAGAGCGGAGCCGTTGCGCCCGCCATAGT
>CAYZGF010000046.1:0-12398 GCA_964477595.1 uncultured Algimonas sp. | reverse complement strand
CAAAAGGCGAACGTCATGCCTATCAGGCTGATATGATCCATATGTTGCAGGAAGCCACGACGCGTGAGGATTATGAACTCTACCGTAAATATGCGGATGTCGTGAATAACCAAGCCCCTATCCAAATTCGCGATCTTCTGGATTTTAAATCCGCCGATAAAGCTTTGCCATTAAACCGCGTCCAATCGGTCAACGAAATTCGTCGCCGTTTCTGCACGCCCGGTATGTCGCTCGGTGCTTTGTCGCCGGAAGCACATGGAACACTTAATATTGCAATGAACCGGATCGGGGCAAAATCCGTCTCAGGCGAAGGCGGTGAAGACCGGGCCCGTTATGTACCGCTACCGAATGGCGATAATCCGAACTCTGCCGTTAAACAGATCGCGTCAGGACGTTTTGGTGTGAATGCGGAATATCTCAACCAATGCCGTGAAATTGAAATTAAAGTCGCGCAAGGCGCTAAGCCTGGCGAAGGTGGACAACTGCCTGGATTCAAGGTCACGGAACTCATAGCGAAATTCAGAAATGCGACACCGGGTGTGACTTTAATTTCACCACCCCCTCATCACGATATTTATTCCATCGAAGATTTGGCACAATTAATTTACGATCTGAAACAGATTAATCCGACAGCGCGTGTTGCAGTTAAATTAGTCGCGAGTTCCGGTGTCGGAACAATTGCAGCGGGTGTAGCCAAAGCCAAAGCCGATACAATCCTGATTGCCGGTCATAATGGCGGGACAGGTGCATCGCCCAATACCAGCCTTAAATATGCGGGCATCCCGTGGGAACTCGGCCTTTCAGAAGCGCATCAGGTTTTAACGCTGAATAATTTGCGCGACACGGTCACGCTTCGGACAGATGGCGGTCTGAAGACGGGTCGTGATATTGTGATTGCCGCGCTTCTAGGTGCGGAAGAGTATGGCATCGGGACTCTGTCTCTCGTGGCAATGGGCTGCATCATGGTGCGTCAATGCCACTCCAACACGTGCCCTGTTGGAGTTTGTGTCCAAGACCCCGCACTACGTGAGAAATTCACCGGGACACCGGAGAAAGTCATCAATTTGATGACGTTTATCGCAGAAGATGTGCGCGAGATTTTGGCCAGAATGGGCTTTGAAAGCTTGGATGAAATCATTGGTCGAACAGACCTCCTTGCGCAGGTCAGTCGTGGTGCAGAAAATCTCGATGATCTCGACCTCAATCCGGTATTAGCACAAGTTGACAGTACGCGCGTATTGGATAGCCGTGACGGACGTATCGACGTGCCTGACACGCTCGACCCCCAAATCATCAAAGATGCAGCGCAACTCTTTGAGCGCGGTGAAAAGACTCATCTCACTTACGCCATTCAAAATACACATCGCGCAGTTGGTACGCGGACCAGTTCGCATATCTATCAGAAGTTTGGGGCTGAAGGCGTGCCTGCCGGCCATCTTACAGTGCGATTACGTGGTTCTGCAGGGCAATCTCTTGGCGCATTTGGAATGACAGGCTTACGGCTTGTCGTGGACGGTGACGCCAATGATTATGTCGGCAAAGGCTTGTCAGGCGCCGAGATCATTGTGGCACCTCAAGGACGAACACCGATTGATCCTCACAAATCAGCGATCATCGGCAACACCTGCCTCTACGGCGCGACCAAAGGCACATTAATGGCGGCCGGACGTGCGGGAGAGCGTTTCGCTGTTCGCAATTCAGGAGCGGAAACTGTTGTTGAAGGCCTTGGTACGAATGGCTGTGAATATATGACGGGCGGGAAGGTCGTCGTGCTTGGCTCTGTCGGGGATAATTTCGGCGCAGGCATGACAGGCGGAATGGCTTATCTCTATGATGCCGAGGATGAGTTTGAAAAAGCCGTAAACCCGGACAGTGTCGTTTGGCAGCGTTTTGGCAGTGAGCATTATGAAGAAGAGTGCCTCGCCTTGATCCGCAAACATGCAGCCCAGACAGGAAGTGAATTCTCCAAAAAAATTCTCGCAGAATGGGATTTTGCTCGCACAAAGTTCTGGCAAGTCATACCGAAGGAAATGCTCAATCGCTTGAGCGTTCCTCTACAGGATGCCGCTGAATGAATAAAAAGGCCCGGTCGTTTGATCGGGCCTTTTAAATATAGATTTGTGAAATTTAATTGGTTTCAACTTCAATTCCCGCATCACCAATATCAATCGCCAAATCAGGCTGATTGCTCGGCGCGAACATGAAATAGGCCATGACGGCCACGGCGACGACTAAGCCACCAATGATGAGGTAAAGGCCTTTTCCGCCACCACTATTATTTGCCATGGAATTTCTCTCTTTTAGTTTTCGATAATAGGTGAACGTAAAGACCTTGAACAAGTTCCATGATCAAAAATTGACAACGTTGTCTTTTCTCCTTACCATTTCTAGGAAATGCAGCAAAATGAGACATTATGGTAGATTTGGCTATCAGATCAAAACCACGCCGCAAGATCAGCCTCTCAAGACGACAAATGTTGCAATTGGCGGCAGCCATGTCTGTATCCAGCGCCTGTTCACCCAGTGTAACAAACGCAACCCAAAAAGACGGCATTGTACCTTGGCCTCATGATCTGCCAGTGCCGGAGGTGACCCATGCCGGATATGGAACATTTCCGGACTATTTCGAAATCGGAGAAAGCGGACCTTGGCCAAAGATTTTATCCGATCATCATAAGCGGCAATTGGAAAAATTCTCGGATCTTATTCTACCCGCGACCGACACTGGCCCAGCTCCTTCAGACATTGGTATCGCAGATTTTTTTGATGACTGGACCTCCGCGCCTTACCCTTGGATGGCGGATACACGGAAAACAGTCCATCAGGGCTTCGCATGGTTAGACAAGCAATCTGATCTCATGTTCGGTCGAGACTGGCTGGAACTTTCAGACGCACAGGCCAGTGAAATTTTGGAGATGATGCAAAATGCGTCACGCGATGACGGCCCACTTACTCAACCCGCTTGGATGTATAAAAATCTGAGGGAGCTCACGATAGGTGCCTATTACACCACACCGGAAGGGGAAGCTGATCTCGGCCATATCTCTGCTCAACCGCTAAGCGGGGATTACCCAGGACCGACCGGAGACGCTTTATCTCATATAAAAGATTTAATTACGTCATTGGATTTGGAGTGGGATGATTTACCCGTTGGGGCCCCTCCCTATAATCTGACGCCCCCCTATCGTTTCAAGGGGGATGAACCCAAATGACCAATGTTGTAAATGAAGACTATGATGTCGTCATCGTTGGATCAGGCGGCGGCGGCGGTATGGCGGCTTATCGTCTGACGTCCCTCGGTGTAAAAGTCTGCTTGGTGGAACAAGGGCCCAATCAAGACCCCGGTGACATCCCAATGTTCCAACGCAATGACGAAGCCCCGCTGCGCGCGATTGGAACCCCCGATAAGAATTGGGGCTATTTCGATAATGGCATATGCGGCACATGGCTGCCGGATCAGCCCTACACATCTGATGAAGGTGTGGACTTCACATGGTACCGTGCTCAAGTTGTTGGGGGCCGGACAAATCATTATGCACGCCACAGCCCCCGTATGGGACCTTATGATTTCATCCAAGGTGATCTGGATGGCCTGTCTCCAAACTGGCCCGTCACCTATGACGAGATGAAACCTTATTATGACGCCACGGAAGCTGTCGTCGGTATCAGCGGCGCGAATACGGGCATGTATAATCACCCCGGCACGCCTGATGATATTTTGCAGCCCCCTATCGCTCCCCGCGCTTATGAGCTCTTGATGATGGCCTCCGCCCGCAAAGTCGGCGTACCGGCCTTTCAACGACACAATGCGATCCTGACCCGTAACCTTGGTGACCGCATGGCCTGTTTCTATGCCACACCCTGTATGCGCGGGTGTTCAATTGGCGCAGCCTTTTCAAGCTCAACCTCCCTCATCCCATTGGCGAATAAGACAGGAAAACTGACCATCGTCACCCGTGCAAAGGTCTGCACAGTTGAGACGGGAGAAGACGGTAAAGCGACAGGCGTGATGTTTGTTGACACGCAAACCGGTGTAGAGGGTCGTATCAATGCCCGTGCTGTTGTTCTGGCGGCAAGCGCCTGCGCCACGGCGCAGATCATGCTGACATCCGGAAAAAACGGTTCAAAAGACGGAATCGCAAATAGCTCTGGCCAGGTTGGACGCAACCTAACCGACACGCCCGGCCTTCGTGTAACCGGACAATTCCCGAACTTGGAAAACCGGCCGCGTTATGACGAGTTCGGCGCAAATATGGATCATATTTATATGCCATGGTGGGGGTATGAGGCGCAGAAAAAAGGAAAAATGGATTTCCCGCGCGGTTACCACATTGAAGTTGGACAGGGCTTCCGCGACGCACCCGAATTAAATGCCATGCAACAATATTCAGATCGAAATGGTCTCGCCTTCGGACCGGGATTGCGAGATGAAATCCGAAAATATTGGGGTAGCTTTGTCTATCTTGACGGGCGCGGTGAAATGGTCGCCAATGATAAATCCTATTGCGCCTTGGATTCTGAACTTAAGAACAAATGGGGCTATCCCGTGCTGCGCTTCTCATTCGAATGGAGCGACTATGAATATAATCAGATCGCCCATATGCAGGAGACATTCTCGACGATTATCGAACGCGCCGGCGGAACCGTTGTGTCGGGTTTAGGCGACCCGAAAGATGAGATCAGCAAACCGGGCGGTATGGTCCATGAGGTCGGCACAACCCGCATGGGAACCGACCCGGAGAGCACAGTCTGCAACCCATACGGTCAGTGCTGGGACGTCGATAATCTCTACGTTATGGATGGCGGTGTCTTGCCGACCAATCCGCATAAAAACCCGACCCTGCACATTATGGCGCTAGCCTATCGCAATAGCGAAAATCTAGCCCAACGCCTGAAGCAGGGTGAAATCTAACGGGCCTTAAGCGCGGCTGCGAGATCCTCTGCTTTGGCCTCTTTCAAAGCCGCGCAAAGCTCAATGCTCTCCAATGTTTGCAACAGGCTACGCTCATAGCCGGGCATCAACTCCGCATTGGCTTCGACGAAATCACGCACTTCATCGCGACGCTCGAGTGAACAGAAATTTCGGCCTGCTCCCGGTAATCCGCCTTTACGAACATCGGGCACTTTTTTGACATAGGTCGGAAGGTTCGCTTTGAACCAGTCCCAGGTCTGATCTCCAAATGTTTCCGAGCCTAAGAGCCCATTCAACACCGTACCAGCCTGACGTCCCGTCAAAGGACTGGTTTCAGAAAGAACAACATCAGAGAGGATTATCCGGTAAACGGCTTCATCTTTTGTAGCGGACAAGGCGCCTGCAGCCGATCCTTTTTCCAATGAAGATCCGCTCTCGGCCAGAGTAAGCAAAGACTCATAAGCCTCCGCACCACGGGCTTCCATGACTTCGCGTAATGCGCGGCCCAACATATTCGGGGCAACTGCAGACTTATCTGCCTCACCGTCCAGACTTAAATATTTTGCACCTTTGGCCGCGAAATCAGCTTCTAAATTTTCGTCTCCCCCTACGCCGGTCAGTAAAGAGGCAAGTGTCGGCGCTAGAAGATTGCCCTCCACCGTATCCGTTCCAACAATACGCTTATACCGATCTGCATAGTTATCGCGCACATAATTCGCTAAAGCGTCGCGACTCTCGGGTAGTTCGGCATACATAAAGCCGAGCAAGCGTGTCGAACCGGACGCGACATCATATTCCGGGTGTTTTGCAAATGCGCTCATTCCGTCAAGAAATACGCTGGCATCCACCTCGCCCGCCCGGAACGAAGCTAAGAGGCTGTCCTGAACGGTCAGTGCCTCGCGTGTATTCAACTGATCTAAATTATTGACCAGATCGCTCCAAGCCGCACTGTCCATTGTGAAACGATAATAGCCCGCACCATTCTGATTGAGTGTTACCCAATCGACTTTACCCGGAATTTTCATCTGAGTTTCGTTTTCATCAAGCAAAGTACATTCTTTTCCAACATCGCCATTTCGGCCATATGCGATGCAGACGGGAATTTCCCAAACTTGTCCTTGCTGCGTTTTTGACCCGAGGGGCGCGTAACGGGACTGGCTGAGAACGATACCCGTAAACTCGCCGCTACCTTTGGCTTGGTCAGTGAATATCTTAGCTTTGACCAAGGGCAAGCCCGGCTGGTCGACAAAGCTTTTCATGGCGGACACAACGTTGGGATTACCGGAACCATCTGCGATGGACTGAAAGAAGTCATCGCCGGTTGCGACGTCATCAGCATAGCGGTCCATATGCAAACGGACGCCTTTCTGGAAAGCGTCCTCACCAAGATAACTCTCAAACATAGACAACACACCGCCACCTTTGCGGTAAGTAATCCCGTCAAATTGGTCCATGACATTCTCAGACCGCGCCAAAGGTTCGCGGACTTTCCGAGTTGTCGACAGCGTATCAATATTCATCGCACCCAAGGACGCATTCAATGTGACGCGATCATAATTTGCATCAGGATAAGCAATATCAATGGCCTTGTTCCCCATCCACGTCGCGAAAGCTTCGTTCAACCAAATGTCTTCCCACCAAACCGGAGTTACGAGATTACCAAACCATTGATGGGCCAATTCATGCGAGTGCACACGGTCATATGCGCGCTTCTGCGACAATGGAGAATTTTCATCCAAGAGCAGGAGATATTCGCGGTACACAATCGCACCCGGGTTTTCCATCGCCCCAAATGCATAGTCAGGCGCTGCGATCAGATCGAGCTTCTCATAAGGGTATGGCGTTCCGAAATATTCTTCCAAAGCTGTCAGGATGGGCTCAGTACCCTTCAAAGCGAAATCCAGATTTTCGCCTTCGCCCTTGGCAGCAATCGCCCGTAATTCCAGCGGCGTCTTTCGAATAGAGTTTGGCGGGATTACACCGAAATCATTCATCTCATAGGGGCCGACGGCAAAAGCAATCAGATAAGTCGGCAATGGCCGTGTTGTCGCAAATTGATGTTTCGTCCAGCTTTCACCGTCTACCATGATGTCTTCCGTGCCTGTCTCAGGCGTGTTGGAAATAACCAACTCGTCTGACGGCGATGAAATGGAGAGTGTGAACGGAACTTTGAATTTTGGTTCGTCAAAGCTTGGAAAGGCTTCACGTGCGCCGAGAGGTTCGAACTGTGTCACGATATAGGCATCGTCTCCGCGTTTGACTTGATAGGCGGAATTGAGATTTTGATTATAGGGCGTTTCATAGTCCAAGGTAATGACACCCTCACCGGCCGGAATGACTCCCTCTGCGGTCAAGTAGCCTATGCCGGATGGGGCCTCCTCCAAAGGAACAGCTGTGAAGATCAAAGACGTTGTCGATCCGTCAGAATATTCAATCCGGGCAGCATCGACAGTCATTTCCTTGGCATGAATCCAGATACGATCTGCATCCTCATTCACCGTCGCCTCAATTGACACCGTACCAGACATGCCCTCTTGGCTAGGGTCAATCATCATATCGATGCGGTAGCTTTTCGGTGTGACCGTATCAGGTAATTGAGCATGCGGGATATTAGACATCGCTTGCTTGACAGGTGTGGCGCTGGCTGGATTAACATCAGCCGTAGGTTGGCAAGCAGCAAAAATGACTGACGCACTGGCCGCCAATAGAAGTTTTGAAAATCGCATTTGAATATCCCGACTTGGCTTTTATCTCTCTGTTCGCGACGCACCTACCTCATCACATACGGCAAATCATGCCAATTTCGAGTGATATGACGGAAAAAATCAAACTCGCTATTTCGAAAGTTATGCTATAACACCCAGCGAATGAGCGCGAATAGCAACATATCAGAGGCTGAATTGACGGCCGCAGCGGATGATCGCTTCGATCAGCCGAACAGACGTGGCCGTCCGGGACGCTTACCGCCTGACCATTCGTCAATCATCACACGGCGGATCACAGCCCTTGCAGTGAGTTTAGGCATCTTCATGGCCATCGGGAAATTCTGGCTGTGGGGACAGACAGGAAGTGTCGGTATTTTGGCCTCACTCGTCCATTCAGGCTTGGACATTTTCGGCGCGCTTGCAAGTTTCATTGCCGTTCGATTTGCGGCGCGAAAACCAAATCCTGACTATCGCTTCGGCTTTGGCAAAGCGGAGAGTTTTTCAGCCGTGTTTCAAGTGTGTCTGATTGTGATGGCAGCTGCACATCTCATGCAGGAAGTTTTTGGCCATCTTGGACATTCCCATCCGGTAACGCAAAGCGGACCGGCGATTATGGTTCTGTTACTGTTTATCGCGCTGACAATTTGGCTCATCATTGCACAAAGCTGGGCTGTCAGGGCGACAGGTTCCATTGCCGTACGTGGTGACCGTGCCCATTATATCGCGGATTTATTGGCGAATATCTTCGTCATTATCGGGATTGCCGTAGCAAGTTATACACCCTTTGCCTGGGCTGACTCGCTCGTCGGTGGACTCATGGCTTTATGGTTGCTCTTTACAGCCTTCCAAATCGCACGCCTCGCCTGGGGTCAACTTATGGACCGTGAGCTTAACCCAGATGAGCGCCGCGCGATTAAGCGGTTAGCGATGGCTGACCCGCAAGTTCGCGCCGTGTCGGAACTCCGTTCACGGGCCGCCGGGCCGCATTTGCACATTCAGATGCGCTTGGATTTAGATGAAACTCTGACACTCTCCCAAACACATGACCTTATTCTGGCGACGGAAAAACGGATCATGGATGCGTTCCCCGCGGCAGATGTTTTGATCTATCCTCATCCGGCGGGCTGTGGTCATACCCATGGAAATGTCAGGTTTCAGACGCCTGTCAGTTAGGCGAATAAGATAACAGCGCGTTAAGGCTTCATTTGCCATGTTCGCGTTAAACGACTTGAATGCGGACGCTTTATCATTTTCCTCTGCACCCCCCTTCTCGCATGGCGCGAATTACGCTGGCCGAGAAAAAGTTGAAGGTGCGCGAAGCTGTGGTCAATCCATGGGAGCTTGAGCCTGAGTTCATAGAGCTTACGGCGGAAGCCATGCCACCTGTTCTGGTGGACCTGACCCAACACGGAACGCTGACAATTAGCGGGGTCAGAGCCATTTCAGAATATGCGAATGATGGGTCCAAGCGGAACCCACTCCTATCTGAAGATGCCTTTGAACGGGCAGAAGCCCGACGACTTTGTGCTTGGTTTGACGAGCGCTTTACCGCAGAAGTTGATGCTTATATTTTAGCAGAAAAAGTCGAACGGGCTGTTCTCTCCCAAACGCAATATGATGTTGGTCCGGCAGACCCGGAGGTCCTGCGCGAAGGACGGGCGCATTTAGCTGACCATCTGACCTATATGACGTCTCTGCTGGAGAAGCGCGATTGGCTGGCGGGGCGACGCTATTCACTCGGTGATATAGCCGCAGCAGCTCACCTGTCTTGTCTGGATTTTTTGGGCGAAATATCGTGGCGGGACCATCCGATTTTGAAGAGCTGGTATCAGAAAATTAAATCACGTCCGGCTTTCAGACCTTTACTCGGCGACAGACAAGCCGGCCTTCGCGCCCCCCGGCATTATACCGACTTGGATTTCTAAGCCGCTATGGCGGACCCGCTCAAAGCTCTAAGCCAGCGCGCAGTGAAACTTGGATTTACGCATCCACATATTGTTGATCTTTCGACATTTGGACCGGAGGCTGGCGAGGGCCTCAAAGACGCTGTTTCGGCTGGTCATCACGGGTCGATGGCATGGCTGGCGGACACCGCCTTTCGGAGATCACATCCATTGAACCTTTGGCCGGAGGCGAAATCCGCCGTCATATTTGGGATGAATTATGGCCCCGAAACTGACCCTATGATTACGCTGCAAGAGCCAAGCATCGGGACAATTTCAGTCTATGCGCGGGGACGGGATTATCATGACATCATGAAAGGCCGGCTGAAGGAGCTAGCCGGATTACTCGCCCGTGACACGAGGGAAGATGTCAAAGTCTTCGTTGATACGGCTCCGCTAATGGAAAAGCCTCTCGCCATGGCGGCAGGGCTGGGTTGGCAGGGAAAGCACACCAATCTTGTCAGCCGGGAATTCGGGTCTTGGCTCTTTATCGGATCCATCTTAAGCGCCGCCAATTTAACCCCGACTCCCCCGGAACTCGATCATTGCGGATCCTGCCGCGCCTGTCTGGACATCTGTCCGACAGACGCCTTTCCCGCACCATATAAGCTGGATGCGCGACGCTGTATTTCCTATCTCACGATCGAACATGCCGGACCCGTGGATGAGGCGTTGCGCGCCAAAATGGGTAATCGCATTTATGGCTGTGATGACTGCCTAGCCGTTTGCCCTTGGAATAAATTCGCCCAAATCGGGCGGGAAGCCAAGCTGGCCGCTCGGGAAGACCTTAATGCTCCGAACCTCTCGGAGCTGGCAAATTTGGGCGAAACAAACTTTCGAAAGCGGTTCGCGGGATCACCAATCAAACGCATAGGATGGGCACGGTTCCTTCGAAATGTCCTGTATGCCATCGGAAATAGCGCTGATCCCTCCCTAAAATTGATTGCCGAATCCTATCTTGATCATGAGGACCCGGTCGTTGCGGACGCAGCAAAATGGGCCGTTGCCCAATTTAGCCACCGTTAAGCAAATATTAATTTCTCTTGCGTTGTACAAAACGCAACCCTAACGATATGCCCCCATGGGGTTGGGACAAAGACATAATCAGGATGCGACACCCGTCTGCGGGTCGAATTATAAAATCGGTTTTGCGGATAAACCGGCTTACCGACCTGTTTCAAATGCAATTTTATGGCTGTGCCTCTTCGGATATATAGTCTGGTTTTTCCTTCAACCTCGCGCAGCCTTTAAAGGGCTTTTTGCCGCGATGGCTTGGGTGAGTGTTGTGTTTGCCATGATCCGTTTACTGGCAATTTGTTCTTCTAAACCCAAAGACCACGGGCTGGTTCAGCAGTCAGATGACCTTCCCATTTATACTGTTCTTGTCCCCCTGTTTCACGAAGTTCAGATGGTGGATCAGATCATGCGCGGCTTGGATCAACTGCGATATCCTCGAGACAAATTAGACATTATCCTCATCACCGAAGCTGTCGACCCGCTGACAACCCAAGCCGTCGCGAATGCTTTACGCCCGCCCTTTCGCCAAGTCATCGTCCCCAAAGGTTCACCGCAAACCAAACCGCGCGCGTTGAATGCCGCACTGGCGACATCCGAGGGACATTACGTCACGATTTATGACGCCGAAGACCGCCCTCATCCGGATCAGCTCCTCGCCGCGATTGCCGCCTTTGACGCGAGACCGGACTGGGCAGCTGTCCAAGCCCCGCTGGAATATTTCAATCATGGTGACAATTGGCTAACACGGCAATTCACGCTGGAATATGCCGCGCTTTTCCATGTCTGGGTCCCTTTCTTGGTCAGGTTGGGATTACCCTTCCCGCTGGGTGGCACGAGCAATCATATGCGCCGCGAAGCGCTAGATGAGGTTGGCGGATGGGACGCACATAATGTGACAGAGGATGCCGACCTCTCATTTCGTTTGGCGGCAAATGGGCACAAGATCGGCTATATCCACCCACCGACACAGGAAGAGGCGGTCTCAATTTTGCAAGATTGGCGGTTCCAGAGAGCCCGCTGGATAAAGGGGTATATTCAAACATGGGATGTCCATATGGCGGCGCCCCTCGCGCCCGGTGGACTTAAAGGCATAATAAGGTTTCTGACTCTTCAACTTACGCTTGGTGTTACGCTATTATCCGTTTTGTTCTTCACGCCAGTCGTTTTAGGACTTCCTCTTGTTGCAATCGTTCTGTGGTGGGTGAATATCCCGCTCGATATCAGCCTCACCTATGGTTTGACTTTCTTATTCTCAATTTCAGTTGGTTGTCTCATCGGAATATCCGGCGCTCTTAGAACCCTAAAACCTGATCTGATACCCTCAGCTATAACCATGCCCATCTATTGGTTGTTTCTGTTCGGTCCGGCCCTGCGTGCTTTTACGGAGCTCAAAAACAATCGGTTTCACTGGCATAAGACCCGGCATGGTGTTAGTCGCCCGGTCGAGTTGAAAACACGCCTTGAGCCCGAATTTTTCTATGTCCCATTCAGAAGATCTGCTGATTAGCTCTATCGCCCTTTTGGTGTGTATTGCTTTAGTCATTTTAGGCTTTCGACAAAATTTTAAAGAGAAGACAGAATTTCGCCGCGTGCGTCCGCCCTGGATGGTCATTGCCTTGGCGGCGATTAGTGTGGGGTTCATGATCCTTGTGCATATTGCGAACCTTTTCGGGTTTGAAACGGGTGGGCGTTATTAGGGTTTAGACAAGCGAAAACTCTTGCTGCTCATCTCGGATGCAGCCGATGGTAAATTTAAAAGCAGGACGTGCCCGCAGAGTTGATCTTTCTGTCGGAATACCGGCAGAAAAAGTAGAGTTGTTT
>CAYZGF010000045.1:0-12521 GCA_964477595.1 uncultured Algimonas sp. | reverse complement strand
ATCAGCGCAAAACGATTTTCGAACAGCGCATGGAATTTATGACGGATGATGATGTTTCTGATGTGATTGAGGACTTCCGTCATCAACTCGTGGAAGACCTCGTCGAAAAACATGTTCCAAAGCGGGCCTATGCCGAACAGTGGGATATTGCCGGTCTGGACAAATCCGTTAAAGAGGCCGTTCTCATGGAACTCCCGCTGCAAAGCTGGGCGGATGAGGAAGGCATTGCTGACGAAGAGCTGGAAAAGCGAATTAGAGAGGCGACTGATACGATCCATGCGGAATTGACGAAGGATATTTTACCTGAAGATTTGGCCCGTGTTGAAAAACAAATTCTTCTGCAAGTCATCGATAAAAACTGGCGTGAGCATTTGCAGCAATTGGATGCCCTGAAATCTGTTATCGGTATGCGGGCCTATGGCCAACGTGATCCATTGAACGAATATAAATCAGAGGCCTTCACCTTATTTGACGGTCTTTTGACCAGCCTGCGTGAAGACGTGACCAAATCAATGATGGGCGCATTGTTAAATGTGCAAATCCGTCGTCAGCAGCAAGCCCAAGAGCAAAGCCAAAATCAGGTTCAACAGCAATTAGAACAGGCCAAAGCGGGTCTGGCTAATATGCAAGCTGCAACGCCGCCTCGATCACCACTTGATATGGTCAATCAAGGCGCGCCAGCTGCGTCTGAAACGCCAAATGACTTGCCGGCCGATGCCCTGAAAGGCGTGTCCCGTAACAGCCCTTGTCCATGTGGGTCGGGCTTAAAAGTTAAGCAGTGCCACGGTAAAATTTCTTAAGCTGAACCTCAGCCTGTGGCCATTGCGCCACAGTTTTCGAAAAACGCTGGTTTAAAAGGCATTTTTCTCCGCCTGCCCATCTGCGCATCATTTTGGTGCGCAGACCGCACCGAATTGCGCCAAACCCTTTCGACATGTTTGAAATTGCAAGGACGCTTTGCAAACAGGCTTTGACCCTGCGCAAAGAGGCTCATCAGATTTCATGACGCGCAATATTCTTTTTTACCGCGCACATTCGAAGGGAACCGAAAATGAAACACTTAACACTCGCCGCCGCACTTCTTTGCGCAACGGCGATGGCGCCTGCCGCATATGCAGAAGATGCAGAGCTTTCTGTCTCAACGGGCGTAGACTTTGTCAGCCAATATGTTTTCCGCGGTGTCTCTCTCGCTGATGATGCGGTTCAGCCCTATGTTGAAGCCAGCTATGGCAATTTCACTGTTGGTGGCTGGTTCTCAACTGGCATTGGTGCAAATTCAATCGTCGCGGGTGACGAATTTGACCTCTATGCCGGCTATTCCGTCCCGCTCGACAGCTCAATTTCACTCGATCTTGGCGCAACCTATTATCACTATCCACAAGGCGGTGACTTCTTTGAAACCAAAAATGGCGGCGCAGGCTCATATGAAGTCTCAGCAGCCGTTGGTTTTGGTGAAGTGCCATTGGCTCCGACAGTCGCAGCCTATTATGATTTCACATTGGAAGCCTTCACATTAGAAGGTGGCGTAGGTCATTCTGTTGAAATTGGTGATGCGCAAAGTCTGGACCTTGGCCTGACCGTTGGTCTCGTCGATGGCGACGGTTTCTCATATGAATATGGACAGGCCTCAGCGGCTGTCAGCCATGCTTTTACAGATGATGTGTCTGCGTATATCGGCGCAAATTTCGCGCTGAACTCTGAAGACGCTCTGGATTTTGACAGCATTATTAATGGCGATCCAAAAGGCAGCATGTTCTGGCTCGGAACCGGTATCTCAGCCGGCTTCTAAGGCTGAACCGCCTCATTTAGAGGTTTGGGAGGACAGAAACCCGGCTGCTATTTATGGCGGTCGGGTTTTTCTTTTGAAATAAAGGCTAGGTTTACGCGACGAGCGAGCGACCAATTCGCAGAAACTTTTCCCGACGGGCTTTTACTAATTCGGTTGAGCTCAATTCATCCAAGGCTTCGATATTCTTCAAAATCGCCGCGCCGACGGTTTTCATGGCCGTTTCAGGCACGCGGTGCGCGCCGCCAATAGGTTCTTTCACAATCTGATCAATCACACCGAGGCGCTTTAAGTCCTTGGCCGTAATTTTCATCGCTTTGGCTGCATCTTTCGCGCGGTCCCGCGTCCGCCATAAAATCGAAGCGCAACCCTCCGGTGAAATAACAGAATAAATGGAATGCTCCAGCATCATAACTCTATCGGCTGTCGCAATAGCGACCGCACCACCTGACCCGCCTTCGCCCGTGATGACGGAAATGAAAGGCACTTTCAGGGATAGACCTCGATCAATTGACCGGGCAATGGCTTCCGCTTGCCCGCGTTCTTCCGCGCCGCGTCCGGGGAAGGCGCCCGCTGTATCCACAAAGCTGATAACTGGTAGATTAAAGCGTTCTGCCATATCCATGAGGCGAACGGCTTTGCGGTAGCCCTCTGGATTGGCCATGCCGAAATTATGTTTCAGACGTGTGTCCGTATCTGTACCTTTTTCATGGCCCATGACGACAACAGAGCGCCCGCGTAATTTTCCTAACCCGCCTAAGAGTGCGTGGTCGTCGCCAAATTTACGGTCACCGGATAAGGGTGTGTAATCGGATATAAGGGCTTTGATATAGGCAGAATAATGCGGACGGGCCGGATGTCGGGCGACATGGGTTTTCTCCCAAGGTCCAATTTTGCCATATAGCGTTTTGAGCTGTTCTTTTGCTTTGGCTTCCAGATCAGCGACATCTTTGCCATCAGCGAGCGCGGCTTCAATCTGGCTGTCCAGTTCCGCAATGGGTCGCTCAAAATCAAGATAGGTGCGGGCCATAAATTCTACCTAATCGGTCCGTGAGGTTGCGGCCGCACCATAGCGATGCGGGCAGAGGGGTAAAGCAAATAAGGTGTTGGCTATGTCTGTGGCAAGATGTTCAACCGCGCCTCAAGCGCCTGTGCTTTTACCGCGCTATCCAGAGCTGGATTGAACGCCAGCTCCATTATTTTCTTGGCGGCCTTTGTTGATTTTGATGCACCTTTAAAGCTGGCTAACCAAGGTAAGTCTTCTTCTTTTGCCGTTCGTCCTGAAGCGGCTAGCGTTTCCAACCAAAGCTCCATCATCGTCGATAAGGCATGCGTTTTTTTTTCGATTTTGGGCAAAAGCTGGCTCAAGCTCATGGAGACAAGTGAAGCATGAAGGGGCGAGACCTCTGCAACACGGGTTAACCCTTCTGCGACCCGTCCCAATTTGACGCCGTCAGACACGATCATTTTTTGCAGGATAGAGGCGAGGCGCTCCGGATCAAACTGCCCATGCTCCACACCATCTATCATCGCATCGATAATATAGCCGCGAATATCCGCATTTTTTGAGGCCAAACCTCGCGCAATAACCAGATGACCCGTCTGCCCCCATGGCCTGTTGGCTTGAAAAAGTGCGTTTAGATATCCGTGCCCTGTCGACCAAGAGCTCGCATTTTCGTCTAGGCTAAAGGCATATGTCGCCCGCGCATAAATCGCATTGGGGTTTTGTGGCCAGAAAAGCGTCATCCATTCAAATAACCAACCTGATGCGCCGCCGCTCCACCGATTAGAGTCCAAGTTCATGGCTAAACAGGCTGTCGGAATTGCTCCGCCCGGTAGATTAGATTTCGGTTTCAACCGCTTCATAAATGAAATTTTTGGCGTTTCGTGCGGCCCGGTATTATCCAATTCAACAGGCGTGGCCTGAATAGAATAACGCGTTGTTTTGATAGGAACACGCGACCATTTCGGTTTTTCTTCTGATGTCACGGTCTTCCAGCTATATTGTGCGGGGTGTAGCCCATCCGGCGCAGCCTCTGTGAGGCGAAGTCCGGATAAGGCCGCGGACCAATCTGCGAATGGGTCCCGGGCGCGGGCTGCACAAATCCAAACCACCGGATGTATTTTGACAGATAGGTTCGGCAGGTCATCCACCCCGAATAAAAAACGGCCAACCGCCC
Organism: uncultured Algimonas sp.; assembly: GCA_964477595.1. Classification (GTDB taxonomy): domain Bacteria; phylum Pseudomonadota; class Alphaproteobacteria; order Caulobacterales; family Maricaulaceae; genus Litorimonas. The sequence goes on along the minus strand of CAYZGF010000045.1, from coordinate 8,555 downwards.
GCCAAGGCTGGGGTAAATCATCTACGGATTTTGCAGCTTCATCCCTATAATCCGGTTCAAGACGCAGCATGGAATAACAAACATCGGGGACGTCAGATTTTTGACCGGAGGCGCTCACGGCTTTCGCGCGCTCGACCCAAATACGGGGATCAATCCATCCGCCTGAATGGGTGGGCGTACACAATCTTGTTTGGACGGATTGAGAGGAGATGCGCTTGGCGAGCGCCTGTAAATGCCCGATCATGGGCTGGGCTGCCTTGTTATGCGGGTAATAGGGACCGTTAAAATTCCGCTTCGTGATTTTCCCGGTAATCCAGCTTTGGACAAGATCAACGATAGCATGACCCAAGGCGTCCCATGTTCGCGTCAGACCTCGAGAGGTTTCTGTCCCGCCCGATTTAAGACGTTTTAAAAGAGGATCCAGTCTTTGCAAAAACTCCGGAGAACTATTTCGACCCAAGCGAGAGATCGCATCAATGATGAGCTCTACATCACTGGCGGTTTCTATTGTCTCCAAGGCTTTGGCGATCGCTGTGTAAAGTTCGTCATGGTCCTGAAGAGGTGACAGGGGTTCGGAGAGGTGAAGTACGCGCAATTTCCCAAAATCAGATGAAATCAAGCTTGGCGTGAAAGGGCCATCCTCCAGCAAAGCTTTCAAGCCATAAAGCTCTTGAATATCATCCGGCACCGCTCGGACTTCATCGCGTAAACAACTAATTTCTTCAGCAGAGACCGTTGCAATATCCTCTTCAGCCTCCTTGCCAATAAGCGCCAAGGCCTGAGGTTTGAGCGAGGCAGCCAGAAACTGGGTCGCACGTTCAATTTCACGTTTATGATCTGTGTTGAGAGCGCCTTTATATTGCGAAATCAATTTGAGGGCCGCTTCCTGCAAGCCGGAATCTTCATGATCCAGCGCGGGAATGATACTGCTTATAACTGTCTTGCGGAGCTTACTGTCGGATTTCGCGATCTGTCCTGCCAGACGCAGGGCTGTCTTGGCATTGCCTTTTCCCGCGCCTTGAAAAATCATGGGGAGTTCAGACAGAAATACTTTTCGGTCCGCTTGACCCGCCTTTTCCAACTTCACGATTTGCGCAAGTGCAAATTTAACAACGTGGCCAACCGGATGGATCAGAAGCTCGCGATAAGATTTTTCACGGATCGCGAGTTCATCTTCCGTGGGGCCCAAAAGGCTATGGAATTTGTGATTGCCTGAGAGTTGATTGTTTTTCAGATCTTCCGAAAGGCTCTCCAGCGATGCATCCAAAAGCGAGTCACGATCTAAATCATCTGTTTCAATAAGGTCCAGAAGCGCTGCCGACCAGGATTGATATTTTGGGTGTGCATTCTCTGTTCGCCATTTATCTGTGGTCAGCGCACGGTTTTCATATTTGAAAACAGCGAGTGCATCACCCAATAATACAGGGTCTTTGCGCAGTCGGGTTGAAAGGGGTTGATAATCATTGGGTTGAACACCGTGACGATTATTCTTTGTCAGGTAAATATCAACGCCGTTCACAAAGAATGTGTAATATTCCGGCGTGTCCGGTTTCTCCATCAAACCGTTTCTTATCCATCCATAGACTTGTTTAAAGCTCAGATGATGAAACTCTTGTTCTAATTTCCACTGTACCCATTCACCCAGCCAATCGGGGCGTCTGTCTTCTAAAATGCCAATCATGGCGGCTTGGTTGTCTTGACCATGTATCCAGAGGTTTTGGCGTTTCACGCCGGAGAGAGGTGCCACGGCATAAAGAGCTAACCCGGCCCGCATATTGATCGGCGCATTCCAATGCGTCCAGCTATCACCTTTACGGTTGGCGATGAATTTTTTGACTCTTTCGGACGCGCCTTTTGAGGCTTTGTTTCGACTGATGGATGAGTAGGCGGATTGGGCTGTTTTGGATAATGATTTCCGTGTTTTTTCATCCAAACCTGAGAAAGCAGACCTCAAATCCTTGGATTTGGAATTGAAGAGCAAGTCTTCAAATTGTTCCGGGCTCATCCTATCGTCTCCACGGTCCGGGCGTCGTTTTGAATACGAGCGGCCAAAACATGTTTACAGGGCCCGCGCTGACCTTGATATTTGGAAAACCAAGCGCATGTGCAATCATCGACGTCCTCCGATAATCGTATAATATGCGTGGTATTCGTTCCGGGCACGCCGTAGCGGTCTTTACCTGTCTCGCTGCCTAAATATTTAATACCGCCTGCCTCAACAAGCTTTCGCGCATTTTTCAGGCGCGGCTGCATGGCTTCAACACGGTCGAGATTGAACGGGAGTTCACGGTGGAAATATTGTCCCGCTCCAACGTCAAATCCTGCCAAGCCTCGCGTTCCTAAAGCGGACAGGGCCCGCATGACTTCATCCTGTTGCATAGAAAGCCGTCGGGCAACATCTTCAGGGTCTATCAAAGAGCCCCATTTTAATTGTGCACGCACCGCGGTCAATGTCTTGTCATCTACAGGTTTGGCCAAGGCTGACAAAGCCTGACCCTCGCCGGAAAATCCGCGATGGGTCTCCGGACTTAACATCAGGAAAAACCCGCCGCTCGGCAACACGACCTCCCAGGCGCTGGTTCCGCTTTCATCATCTGCCCAGATCCGCAAGGATTTCGCTTGGGGCAGAAGCGGCTCTAAGACTTTGACTCGATGCGTGCCTGAGAACCGAACGGCCCCTCGCGCAGGTCGTTGCGATAGACGAAGTCCCCGGCCTGCCGACACAGCGTAGCTCATCAGTTTTGGCCGTGAAGATTTAGGCAAAGCCCGAATAAAGCGGAGAGCATCCGCAGCGGAAATCTCGAATTTCAGATCAAGTTCAGGCTGATAATTTTGAACTTCTGAGAACCCTTTTATCCATCGAAGGGGCAATTTGACTTTCTTTTCAACGGTCGCCGCACCACCTTTTGAGAGAACAACTTCGTCCTTCCCGACAGCGAAATCGACCTCATCGCCGTCCCGCAAACGCAAAAGCGCATTCCGCATGGGTTGGTTAAAATCTACATTTGTCGTGCCGCGCCCAAAGGTCTCGCCGCTAAAGCTCTCTCGCGGTAGGTCGACGCGCGCATAAACACCCGCACATCCTGAAAAGCCCTCCAGTCGCAACAGGCTTTCATTCGATGTGACAACCGGATCCAAAAGCGCCGGCACTTGCTTGAAAAAATGCGTCCGAACGACATCTGACAATGTGTAAAGCATTTGTCCCAATTCACGCGGAGCACGAGCGCGACCGTCAAAGAAATGTGGTTGCGTAAGATCGGAATTGGATGTGGCCAAAGATAATTGCGGCCGCCCCATATCATTTGCCGCGACTTGTGAAGCATAGGCATAGCGATAGGTATGGGGAATAGATGTCGACATAGTGCCACTCAAACGCGAAAAGTCACCTGACGCAAGTGAGAAAACGGCTGAGGTTTAAAAGCTAATTAAATCGAATAAGTCTTGGTGCTGACTTCATGGCCGTAGCGTTGGACAAATTTCCGTTTGATCCGCCGCTCCCATCCGGCGCGGGGGCCCGGGAGTTCGGATTCTGCGTCCAGCACAGCATCTGTGAATTTCTTGGATGTGAGAGGTTTGGAGCCTTCCAAAAGGTCAGCGGCTCGGACGCCTGCGCAAAAATCCCATTCAGTGCACAAATCTGTCAGCAGAATATTCAAATCCTCAGCCAGCACCGGGTGCATGCGTCGTTCAAAGCCCATATTATTTTTCCTATGCGGTTTTCTTTGTCAGCGTCGCCAAAGGATGATGATCCTCGACGAGCTGTTGCAATTGTGCGTCCAGCACATGGGTATAAATCTGCGTCGTCGCAATATCGGCATGCCCCAACAAAGTTTGAACGGCGCGTAGGTCGGCACCGCGCTCCAGCAGGTGTGTTGCAAAAGCATGGCGGAGCGTGTGCGGGGAAATGCGCGAGGCGTCGAGGCCTGCATCCTGCGCGAGTTGCTTTAAAAGTTGGGCAAAACGCTCCCGGGTCATATGTCCCAATTTTCCGGAGCTAGGGAAGAGAAAGCTATCTGCCCGATCTTTTGCGGCGACGCTTTTAGGGAGGGTTTGATCTCTGACTGTTAGCCAGTCAGCAATCGCTCGAACAGCGGCCCCTGTTAAAGGCACTAATCGTTCGCGGTTGCCTTTCCCTCTAATTGTCAGGCACGGCGTTGCGTCATTATGTATGACGCGGGCGGCAGCATTGAGTTTCAGCGATACCAGCTCGGTCACGCGCAAACCGCCGGCATAGAGAATTTCGAGCTGTGTTCTCAGGCGGATGCCTTTGACAGATGTATCAGATTCGACGACTTCAAAAAGGGCATCGATGTCGTGATGCGATAGAACCTTCGGGAGGCCGCGCCCCTGTTTTGGCCCCCGTAAGCTATGGGCAGGATTATCTTTGCGCAGGCCGTCCATTTGCAGAAAGAGGCAAAATTGTTTGAGTGCGGAGAGTTTTCGGGCTGCCGTTGAAGGCGCGAGACCCTTGGCGGCCCATCGCGACAGGACAGCTTCTAAAGCGCCCGTTCCGCAGGTTAAGATAGATGTTTTTGATTTGGATAGCGCGGTATCCCAACCTTCGAGATCACGACCATATGCGGCTAGTGTATTTTCGGACGCGCCGCGTTCCGCTGCCATCATTTCTAAAAAGGCGTCGATATGTCGGGCTGTGCTCACAGAGCTGAGTCTAATGCGTCAAAATAAATATCTGCGGCAATCGGGCCTGCAAATTGCGGCAGCCCTGCTTGGGTGAGGGCTGAAATGAGGCGCGCCTTATCCGTGACATTCAAACCGTCACGCGTGAGGAAAGTTGCGACCAGCAAGCTGACTTCAGCGCGGGAGCTGTCTCTCACGGCAGCATCCAAAAGAAGTAATTGGCTTTGCGGTAAAGTCAGAGACGGCAAAGTCTGATCTGCCAATATAGTTGCGGCCGGATCGGACAATGTGGCCCCGAGCGCCAATGCGATTTGCGCATCAGTGACGGCTTGTGGTCGCGTTAGCGGTACAGCTAAGCGACTTTCAATGTCACGCCCCATATTTTGGCCGTTAAAGCCACCGCCCAATGCATCCGTGATGAGGGCCAATCGCGCCTGTATCGGCCCTTCCGGCAAGGCGGAATAAAGCTGTTGAAGGCTTGCAATATCGCGGGCCGATAAAGCGGCGCGTGTATAACGGGTGAGGTTGGTATTGACGCGATCACGTGCGGGCAGTTGTTGAATAACGGGTGCAAGTTTTGAAAGCACGACATCTTCGGTTACGCCTGCTCTGACGGCACGGGTGATAAAGGCGTCCAATGCTGCCGCATCGCCAACCTGTCCCAAAACAAAAAGGCGAGCCGTTGCGCGGGCTGACGGATCCGACATGGCTGTTTCCAAATCCAAATCCGGCGTCGCAATATCAAAGCTGAGATTGCCGAGAGCTGAAGCGATCATGGCAAGGTCTGTTTCACCGAAACTTTCAAACAGAGCGGCTAAGTCAGCATCAGGTCCGATGTCGGGAGTTGATTGAGGTGAGTTCGTCGGTTCGCTGCCGCGGGTGGCGAGGAATGTCACAAGCGCATCTGTCTGATCTGTCTCCGCGCTGGGTTCACGTCCTGTCAGAAGGGCATCCATTTGCGCGTGATAGGCCGGATTATCATAGCCCGATGATCGCAAGAGATCGCGTGTCACATCTGCTGCACTCATTTCACCGCGCAGCGCATGGCAAGTCGCTCTCAGTCTTGCCCATTCCGGCAAGGCGCGTTCCGTCGTGACCGTATCAGAGATTTCACAGGCGCGTTGCCAATTGCCGCGTGAGAGCGCGAGATCGACTTGGGCCAGTGGCGCTTTGGCAAGATCAGGGTTGCGGGCCAAAAACCCGTCCAAAGTTGAGCTGTCGCCCGAACGTCCTGATTCAATCGCCAATACGGCTTGTAACCGCGCAGACTCGTAAGCCTGGGCCTCTGTCGGTGTATTGGCGCGTGGCGGCACACCGCCTGACAAAATAACGGTGCGCACTATATCGCTTATGATTGGGTCTTGGCTTTTCAATGGCGCGTTTGAGAGCAGTCGCGCGGCCCATCCGGCTGATGTGCCTTGCCATAAATTCGTATCCAGCGCGCCGTCTTGTAAAATTCCTGCATCAAAATCCTGCGCGGCTCCCAAAGCTTCAGACTCGATCTGTACCGGGGCCGAGAGCCCGTAATCCTGTGCAACGGCTAATACAGGCAAGCAGCAGATCGTTGTCGCCAACCAGAATGTCTTCATGGCTGAGGGCTCACATCGATGGTTTTCACCTCTGTCGGTGCATGGCTGTCTGATGCCCCGGATAACGCCCAGATAAACAGGCCAATCAACAAAAGGGCGAGTGCGCCGCCTATCAGTCCGATCTTCTTCATAACGTCCTCTGTTTTCTACCAACGCTTTTGACGCTGCGGCATTTACACCGGGTTAACTACATCGACTCACATCGCGATACCTTATTGGTTGAGATGTGCGCCGATTGTGACCATATTGCGGTCCAAGACCAGCAATCGCCAAATGAAAACCTCAGTTGAGCCTTGCGTTAACCAGATGAAAGCGTGCTCATGCCGCTGCACAGTAAGAAACCCATCGCCCTTGTTGGCCTCATGGGTGTCGGAAAAACAACCGTCGGGCGACGGCTGGCCAAACGGCTGGGCCGCAAGTTCGACGATAGCGATGATGCCATTGAACAGGCATCGGGCCGAACCGTCGCGGGATATTTCCGCGATCACGGCGAAGCTGACTTTCGCGACGGCGAATTTCGCGTGATCAAACGGCTTTTGGCGGAAGACCCGCCTCTCATTCTCGCGACAGGTGGCGGTGCCTTTATTCACCCGCCAACGCGTGAGCTGCTTCGTGAACAGGCGATTGTTATTTGGTTGAAGGGCGATTTGGACACCTTGGTCGAGCGCGTCTCTCGAAATGATAAGCGTCCGCTTTTACGCGGAGTTGATAAGCGCGCGAAAATGCGGGAGTTGATGGAAATCCGTCATCCAATTTACGCGCAGGCCCATCTCAAAGTGAAAATTGCACGTGGCCCACATTTGCGCACAGTCAACCGCGTTATGCGGGCTTTGAAATCTTATGAAGAGCCAAAACGTGACGCATAATACTCTTTCGCAAAATCTACGCGTTGGTCTGGGTGACCGCAGTTACAACATCCATATTGGACCCGGACAGTTAGCGCGTCTGGGCGAACTTATAAGTGATTTTGCCCCGACAAAGCGTGTGGCCGTCATTACGGATGAAACGGTTTATGAGCTTTATGGTGAGGCGCTGGCTCAAGCGCTGTCCGATTACCGCACCCATATGATTGTTCGCCCGGCAGGCGAAGCGCAAAAATCCATGGCCAATCTGGAAGAGATATTGGACAGCCTGTTTCGTGCAGGCTTTGACCGCTCTGACTTGTTGATTGCATTTGGCGGCGGCGTGATTGGAGATCTCGCAGGCTTTGCCGCTTCCATATATAAACGCGGTATGCCGTTCGTCCAAGTTCCGACGACGCTTCTGTCCCAAGTGGATAGTTCCGTTGGTGGAAAAACGGCAATCAATAATCAATTTGGTAAAAATCTCGTCGGGGCGTTTTACCAGCCCCGCGCAGTTATTACGGATACAGATTTGCTCTCCACCTTGCCGCCACGGGAATTAAAAGCGGGATATGCGGAAGTCTTGAAATATGGATTGCTGGGTGACGCCGCATTTTTCGAAGAATTAGATAACGGGCTGGGTGCAGAAATTCTGGATTTAAAAACGGAAGCCCTGTCTCGTGCGATTTATGTGTCTTGCGCAACGAAAGCCGAAATCGTGGCGCAGGATGAGCGCGAATCCGGTGTGCGGGCTCTGCTGAATTTAGGTCACACTTTCGGTCATGCGCTGGAATTAGAGGCCGGATATGACGGCGATCTTTTGCACGGCGAAGCTGTCAGTGCGGGTATGGAAATGGCATTCAAATTTGCGGCGGCAGAGGGGCTTTGCGAACCTGCCTGCGCAGACCGTGTTACGGCGCATCTGACTCAAACGTCTATGCCGCGTATCGCAGATATGTCTCACCTATTCCATGATCCAGAAGTTTTGCTCCGTCATATGGGGCAAGACAAAAAGAATGAAGGCGGTCATCTCACCCTCATATTGCCGCGCGCCATTGGTGAAACTTATGTCGAAAAGCGGGCTAATCGTGACGCTGTTCTCGGCTTTTTAACGCAATTAAAGGAGAAGGGCGCATGAGCGCGTTTCTAGAAACCGAGAATTTAATTCTCGCCGGAGTAATCTTGTCCTTGCTGGTCTTCTCCAGCTTTTTTTCCTCAAGTGAGACAGCTCTGACAGCGGCCTCACGCGTGCGCATGCATGCGGCGGAAAAGGATGGCGACCGCCGTGCGAGGATTGTTCAGCGCTTGATGAATATGCGGGAACGCCTTCTCGGCGGCATTCTGCTCGGCAATAATCTCGTTAATATTCTGGCGTCCGTTCTGACGACGACATTATTTACAAATGTTTTCGGGGCGAGCGCGACGGCCCTCGCGGCGGCGACAGCTGTGATGACAGCCTTGATTTTGATATTTGCGGAAGTGCTAC
>CAYZGF010000044.1:0-12782 GCA_964477595.1 uncultured Algimonas sp. | reverse complement strand
CACACCAGTTCAGCCGACTAAACGCCGATATCGATTTTTCCGCGGACGCAGTCGTCATAATCTGACGCCAGAGCGTGGCAAATTTCACCAACAGTGTAGTGATGGCCGTCGATCTCACGGACTGGTGTGACTTCGGCGGCGGTGCCCACGACAAAACATTCATCAAAATGCGGCATTTCTGACGGATGGATGTCTCGTTTGTGGACTTTATAGCCACGCTTTTCCGCCAATCGGATAACGGAGTCATGCGTGATGCCTTCCAGCAGGATATCATTTGTTGGTGTGTGAATTTCGCCATTACGAACAAAGAATATATGGGCGCCCGTGCATTCTGCGACGCGGCCTTTGAAATCAAACATCAGCGCATCATCCCAACCTGTGGCTTGGGCTTTATCTTTGGCGAGTGTGCAAATCATATAGAGGCCCGCTGCTTTAGACTTACAAGGCGCGGAGCGTGGATCAGGGCGAATCCAATCCGAAATACAAAGACGAATGCCTTTCATCTTATCTTCGAAATAGCTGCCCCAGTGCCAGGCGGCGACGCCGAAATGGATTTGATTATTCTTTGACGCAACACCCATCATGTCAGACCCGCGCCATGCGAATGGGCGCAGATAGGCATCCTGCAAACCCGTTTTTGCGAGCGTGTCCAAACAGGCTTGGTCAATCTGCTCAAGCGTATAGGGAATTTCATACCCCAAGAGTTTAGCGGAATTCATCAGGCGTTTGCTGTGATCTGTTAGGCGGAATATCTTCCCGCCATAGGCGCGGTTGCCTTCGAAAACGCAGGAGCCGTAATGTAGGGAATGGGTCAACACGTGAATTTTGGTTTCGCGCCAGTCCACGAAATCTCCGTCCAACCAGATTTCTCCATCGCGGTCATGATAGGCTTTTTCGATCATGATGTTTCCTCTTTGACTCCAGCGGTGAAGTGCGGACGTCTTGCCAACACCTCGGTTACACGTCATTTATATTTTGTGACGGAAAAGTCATTGCAAAAAATGCCGTCAAACAGGGCTTAAACACTATGAGTACGACCTATCTCGACCGTGCCGACACGCATATTCTGATTATCGATGATGATGATCGGATTCGGGAGTTGCTGTCGCGTTATTTGACGAAGCAAGGCTATCGCGCCAGCACAGCCAGCGGAGCGGATGAGGCGCGTGCGAAAATGCAAGGTTTGAAATATGATCTTCTCATCGTGGACATTATGATGCCCGGAGAGGACGGCCTAACCCTCACGCGCTCTTTGCGGGAACATCACGATGTTCCGATTATTCTCCTGACGGCTCTGGGGGAGGCAGATCAACGGATAGCCGGATTACGGTCAGGCGCGGATGACTATCTGCCAAAACCGTTTGAGCCGGAAGAACTATTGCTTCGCATCGACAATATTTTCCGCCGTGCAGGTAAGACCCCAACTGCGGACAAAGTCGCATTTGGTCCTTATGCATTCGATTTGACAAAAGGCATTTTGCGGAAAAACGGAAAGCAGATGAAATTGACGACAGGCGAGCAGACGCTTCTCACCCTATTGGCCGGGCAAGCCGGGGCCGTGGTGTCTCGCTATATATTGTCAGAGAATATCAAAGCCCAGTCAGAACGGGCAGTCGATGTTCAGATGACGCGTCTTCGTCGGAAGTTGGAAGACGACACGTCAGAGCCGCAATATCTTCTCACGGTCAGAGGCGAGGGGTATCGCCTTGTCTCAGATGCAGTCTAGCTAGGTCATGCTTTCGCTCAGAAATATTTTGCCTAAGTCAATTTTTTGGCGCGCATTTCTGATTATTATCCTGCCGATTGTTATCATGCAGATGTTTGTCGCGTGGTTTTTCTTCAATGCGCATTGGGCGCGTGTGACATCAAACTTGTCAGATTCTGTTGCAGCAGATGTGGCCGTGGCGACGCAGTTATTTCGTGAAGATCCAACGGATGCTACGGCTAAAAAGTTGGATGCTTTACTTAGGCCGGATATGGAACTCTCTGTCGTCCTTCGTCCGGGTGACACCCTCCCAACAGCGACTCGAAATTCATTTTTCTCTAATTTAGACAAGACGCTACGGCGAAGTCTTACAGAGGCCGTCGATATGCCGTTCTGGTTCGATACAACCCGCTATCCGAACCATATCGACATCCGGGTTCAGGTTGATGAAGGCGTCTTGCGGTTCATCGCGGCGCGGGAGAGGGTCTTCGCGCCAACGGGCTATGTTTTTATTTTTTGGCTGATCACGACGACGGTCGTCTTGTCTTTGATTTCCATTCTTTTCATTCGACGCCAATCCGATCCCATCCGCGAATTGGCTGATGCGGCTGCCGCTTTTGGTAAGGGGCAAGACATCTCAGGCTTCAAGCCGAGAGGCGCTTCAGAAGTCCGTATGGCAGGACAAAGTTTTTTGAAAATGCGCCGTCGATTGCGTAGACATTTGGAACAAAGAACCCTCATGCTGGCAGGGGTCTCTCATGACCTCCGCACGCCTTTGACGCGGTTGAAGTTACAACTCGCCATGCAAGAGGATAGCGAAGATACACGCGCGGCCAGACGGGATGTTGACGAAATGGACGCTATGCTGACAGGCTATCTCGATTTTGCGCGAGGTATGGGCAAAGAGAAACCGCAAACCATAGAATTGACGGAGTTCATTTCACAGACGATCAAGAAACGCTCCGTGGAAGTTGAGCCTTTTGCTGATCGAGATATTTCCATCCGCCCGCTTATGTTGAAACGCTGTCTGGGAAATCTAATCAGTAATGCACTCAAATATGGGAAAAATTGCGCTCTGAGCGTGGAAGAGACATCCGAATTTTTGCTCATATCTGTGGAAGATGACGGTCCGGGTATTCCGGCTGAACAGAGGCAGGCGGTCTTCAAAGCTTTTCAGAGATTGGATGAGGCGCGAAACCAAAATGTTGAAGGTGTTGGCTTGGGTCTGTCAATTTCGCAGGACATTGCCCAGCTTCATGGCGGAACCATACTCTTGTCAGATAGTGAAATGGGCGGGTTGAAAGCGACCTTACGCCTTCCGCTCTAGGTGGAGTTTTAGCTGCCAAGTTCCTTCGCACGCGCGAAAGCTGCTCTGACCGTAGCAATCATCATTTTCGAAAGCCCGCCATCTTCTCCCATGAGAACATCCAGAGCGGCTTGGGTCGTGCCATTTGGTGATGTTACGTTTTTTCGTAAGGTTTCCGGTGTTTCATTAGAGCTATCGAGTAATTTTGCCGAACCGATAACGGTCTCTCGCGCGAGTTTTATCGCGACATCATCGGGCAATCCTAAATCGCGCGCGCCCGCTTCCAAGGCTTCTACGAGATGGAAAATATAAGCTGGGCCAGAGCCGGAGATTGCCGTCACAGCATTTAAAGCCGCTTCGCTGTCAACTCTCACGACATCGCCACCCGGTTTAAGTAGGCTTTCCGCTTCATCTATTGCCTTAGGTGGAAGGCTTGGATCCGCAAAAATCGCGCTGATACCCGCGCCAATGGCTGCGGGAGTATTGGGCATGGCCCGAATGACAATTCGGCCATCAAAAGCCTCATTCAATCGTCTTAAATTCGTTCCAGCTAGAATTGAAACAATCATCGCATTCGGAGCCAAGCCCGCACCCAATTCTTTGCCTAATCGGCTAAACATCTGAGGTTTGATCGCGAGTAAAACCGTTTTAACGGATTTGGGAATGTCTTGGACCCGGGTAATGTGCTTTGCCCCGCGTTCAATGGCGTAAATGGCTTGCGGTCCGGGTGCCGGGTCGAAGATTGCCAGCTTCTTCGGGGTTACGAGACCGGCTTCCAACCAACCGCTGAGTAGCGCTCCACCCATCTTGCCTGCGCCAACAAGGAGATGTGTAACGGCCATTAGGGTTGCGCCGCCAAATCAACGAGTGCGCTGGTTAGTGCGTCTTCCGGCGATTTTCCGGCCCAAATCACATATTGGCAAGCCGGATATCCGCGCTCTGCAGCGTCCAAAGCGTGCGCCAACATATCCAGCCCTTGCTCTGTCCCCAACTTTGCACCACCACGTAGAGAGGCTGCGTCGCGATAGACAAGACATCGGTTTTTATCCCAGTAATCAAAATGTCCGGACGCCAAGCGCTCGTTTAAGAGACTCATCAGGCGGCAGATATCATCTGAGCGGCCGCCGGGCATTTTACCCTCAAAAAGTAAGAAAACCTGAACCTGTTCCGTCGCTGCATTCCAGGTCAGTGAAACATCATGTTCGCACCAAAGGCCGGGGAGGCTGATTTGTAGCTCATTAATATCAACGCGGTCATGATCATAACCTTCTGCGATGCAGATGCGGGTGAAAACCTCCAATGGGTTTTGCCGCATGCCAATAGACCCCGAAAGGGTAGGGCTAGGCCGAATGTGACGTTGGTCAGCGTAAGACATGAAATCCCGATGAATCGTTTTAACTCTCATTCATACGCTATGAACATTCGTGATTCCCGCAAGCCCCCTAAGGTCGAGGCGTGTTGATAACCGAAAATAGGGTGAGTTATTCGTAAATATGTAATGAATACCCACAGCTAGCGGGGATAATTTGACCCGCTGCCGGATCAGCCTTTGGCTTTCCAAAGTGGGTGTTTTTTCATGATCGCTTTAAAAAGCTCTGATTCTAAACATCGGGCGAGCCAGTCTCGGGTCTTTGGGAGGTCTTGCCCTTCGGCCCACCAGTCGCGTTCAACTGCTGCGAATTGCCGTATAAATGGGAATGATGCCATATCTGTCGGACCCATCTCTGAACCTTCTAAATAAGGCCCGTCGCCTAAGCTCGTCTCAATGAGTTTGAGTGCGTCTACCGCCAATGCTCTGTGAGAGAGGTCGACATCGCCTCGCTTGACATCCGGATCATATCGAGAGGCATATTTATAACGGTCTAAATGATGTTTGAACGGACCATCTATCATCGCGATTATATCGGATTGAAAGGTCGCATCAGGCAGGGCCATGCGCATAATGTCCAAACTCTCATCAACGACCTTGCCGTCAATGAAGAGAACCGGAACCGACCCTTTTGGTGAGAGTTCAAGCATGTGATCGGGCTTGTCACGTAGCAATATCTCGCGGTGCTCATATTCTGTCCCGGCAAGCTTTAGAGCCATTCGTGCCCGCATTGCATAGGGGCATCGGCGAAAGCTGTAGAGGATATTCCCCACTATCCGGCCTTGCGACCGATATGTGCCTCTCCGCGTTTCTTCGCGAGGGCGATTTGCTTTTGGCGTTCCGCGAAAGCTGCCTTTTGAGTTTCAGTCATTTCTGCGTGGCAATTATGGCATGACACGCCTTTCACATATTCGGGACGCAGTTTTTCATCTTCGGTGATCGGACGACGACAGGCGAAACACTGATCATATTCTGATTCTTCCAAACCATGTGTAACCGCAACACGCTGGTCGAACACGAAGCAATCGCCTTCCCAGAGACTCGATGTTTCCGGTTGGGTTTCCAGATATTTTAGAATGCCGCCTTTCAAGTGATAAACGTCGTCAAAGCCGTTTTCCAACATGAAGGAAGAGGCTTTCTCACACCTGATCCCACCCGTGCAAAACATAGCGACTTTAGGTTTGTTGATTGCGTCTCGATTGGCTTCTACCCAATCCGGAAATTCTCTAAAGGTTTTCGTATTAGGGTTCACAGCCCCCTGAAACGTCCCTATCCCGACTTCGTAATCATTGCGCGTATCTATTAAAATCGTATCCGGATCGCTGATGAGGTCGTTCCAGTCGGATGGATCAACATAGGTTCCGACCGTCTTATTAGGGTCCACGCCGTCCACACCCATCGTAACAATTTCCCGTTTCAAGCGGACTTTCATGCGGTAGAACGGCAAGTCCTCAGCGGCTGAATATTTGACGTCCAGGTCTGATAAGCGAGGGTCAGCGCGTAGAAAATCGATTAGGTTTGATATCGCATCGTCTTGTCCCGCGATCGTGCCATTGAGGCCTTCTTCAGCCAAGAGGAGTGTCCCTTTGACCCCAAACAAGTCGCACATATTCTGAAGCGGTTCGCGCAACAGAGTGTAGTCAGGCAAAGAAGTGAATTTGTAGAGGGCAGCGACGCGGTAAGTCATGGCCGCGATTTAGGTTTCGCGCGTGTAAGCGTCAAGCTGCACTAGCCGTTTGGTTTCACCGGCTCAGGCTCTGATATGCTTGTAATCACGCTTTGGTAAACAGGGCTGTTTTCAACACGCTCAATGAGGCGTTCTGATACGCCTTGACGTTCAAATAGCTCCCGCATCGAGTCTTTAATGATTTCAGGGTCATTACACGTTTTGGCAACAATCTTCAGATCACGTATGCCTTGGCCATCGGTGAGTTCTTTTTTCAATTTATCCAAGGCTCTCGACAGGCTGTACATTTGTAACGGACCGGGTGTTTTCCCTGCCGCCCAAGTTTTTGAAACTTTGCTGAGTGTGCGAATAGAAGATTTCGCGCGTTTCTCAATTTTATCGACAGCTTTCGTGGCCCGGGGTGCGATCCACTCCGCAGAACAAATTTCGGCTGGATCAGGTGTCGAGGCGCAAGCACTCAAGATAAGTAGAGCTGGCGCGAAAAGAAAAATCTGTTGTCGGAATTTCATGACTTTGCTTAGGGGGTGATCGAGAGTTTGGCAAGAAACTGAATGACTGGTGCCCGGCTTGTGGCTTGTGACAATTCGTACTTTCACAAATATCTATGTTGCAAATCAGCAACAGGGGTCTTACGCAAACTCTGGGCAACACGTAAAAGGATTTGATATGGCCGGCGCAGCCTCTGCCAGACCGTCCAATGATATCGAACCCGTTCAAGCGGCTCTTGTTCGGGAAGAACTCGAACGTGTCTGCGAGGATAAGCTGTTTCGAGACACAACACGAATGAAGCGCTTTCTGCGTTATGTCGTGGAAGAAACATTGGCCGGACGGGGTGACCGTCTAAAGGGATATGTTATTGGCGTAGAGGTCTTTGACCGGCCCGATGATTTCGATCCACAGGCGGATACAATTGTACGCGTTCAGGCCGGGCAACTTCGAAGGCGATTGGACCTATATTATGCCGATCGTGGACAGTCCTCAGAAGTAAGAATATTGGTTCCCAAAGGCCGTTATGCGCCGATATTCGAGTTGCGCCAAAGTCCGGGTCCCGATGAAACGGTTGATCCAAAATCAATTGTTAAAGAGAGTGATAATCGCGCCAAAGACCCTCGACCCAGTTTGGCGGTTTTAACGCTGGATGATCTTTCATCTCAGACTTTTGATGACGGCACTCATTTCGCAGAGGGCCTATCTGCGGAAATCGTGAATGCGCTTGTGCAATTTCGGTCTCTTCGCATTGTCACGCTCACACCATCTGTCTCCACGAGCTTGGCTCAAAAATCCGTTAGAGATATTGGTAAAGAATGCGGGGCGGATTTCGTGCTCTCCGGCAGTGTCAGACGTGATGGTGAGGTGTTTCGCGTAACGGTGAGCTTGATTCGAAGCGAAACGAGCGAACATGTTTTCTCGCGTGTTTTTGACCGCGAATATAAACCGGGTAGCCTGTTTAACCTGCAAGAAGAAATCGCCTCCTATACGGCGGCAGCAATTGCTGCGCCTTATGGGGCCGTGAACCGCTATAATCGCCGCAGCCTGGACGGTCGGCAAGCCTCTATGGAGGCCTATAATTGCATCTTACGTTATTATGACATTAAATTATCGCCGACCCGCCAGGTTGCGGAAGATTTACTGAGTGACGTAAATGCCGTGACCGAGTCCCAGCCGAAATTTTCAATGGGCTGGGCGATCCGAGCGCTTCTGAATAATTTTCTGGCGACGCAAGTCGAGCCAACAGGTGATGCGGCGATACGTTTGATTGAAGCGGACCGCTCGGCCAGACGGGCGCTGAAAGTCGATGCTCAAAACTCGCTTGGGTATTTCGCGCTCTATCAGACTTTCTTCCATCGGGGCGATTTTGAGAATGCGAACCGCATGATTCGCCGGACGATGTCGTTAAACCCGAATGATTATTCTGTGCTCGCATTTTACGCGATTTGCTTGGCGATTAGAGGGGATGTTGAAACGGCGACTGCCATGAATGCCGCCGCCCTGCGTCTGATAGGTCGCGCACCCACTTGGTATTACATGCCACAGATGATCGTTGATTTTTCGAATAAAGAATATGCGTCAGTTGTCGGTCTTGCAGATGAAAAAATGGAAGATGTTCCTTACGGATTTTATTTGATGGGATTGGCCGCAACAGCTCTGTCTGGTGATGTTGAGAAGGCCAAGCGCTTGATCGCAGAAATTTTGGCTAAACATCCGCAATATCCCGATGAAGCCTCCGAGGTTCTAAAGCTTTGGCATTTCAGTCCGGCCTTAGCCCAACAACTGGATTCGGGTTTATCTCTCGCCGGACTTGACATTGACGCCCTAAAATCGTCTACCTGATGACAGCGTTGTCAGTTTTTCTGATCTGACACAGAAATTTTGCCAAGATCGGACTAATCCGACGGTAAATAGGGGAAGGGCTTATGAGCTCCACAGCGTCGTCATCACACCCAAGTCCCGCTAATCCTGTGCGCATGGGCATGGTTGGCGGCGGCGAGGGCGCGTTCATCGGCGAAGTCCATCGCTGGGCGGCAAGATTGGACGGTGAAATTGAACTGGTTTGCGGGGCGTTCTCCCGCGATGCAGAAAATACCGCGCGCACGGGGCAAACCCTCGGATTGGCCGCCAGCCGCTGCTATTCCGATTTTGAAACCATGATGCGCCAAGAGGCGGCGCTCCCTGAAAATGAACGGATGGAGTTCGTCGCCATCGTCACGCCGAACCATGTTCATTTTCCTGTGGCGAAGGCAGCATTGGAGGCGGGCTTTCACGTCTTGTCCGATAAGCCTGCGACATTGAATTTGGATGAAGCGAAAGCGCTTCGTGAGATAGTCGCGGATAATCCCACTCTCGCTTATGGTTTGACGCATACATATTTGGGCTACCCGCTTGTCGGGGAAGCGCGCGGAATAGTTGAAGCAGGCGGCATCGGCAAAGTCCGTAAGGTCTTTGTCGAATATATCCAAGGCTGGCTGGCGACCGAGGTCGACAACAAGCAAGCTGATTGGCGGACAGACCCTGCGCGTTCCGGCGGCTCGGGCTGTATGGGCGATATTGGAACCCATGCGCATAATTTGGCGGAATTTGTAACGGGCAAGCGGATGACCCATTTGGCTGCAGATCTGTCTATCTTTGTGGATGCTCGCCGTTTGGATGATGACGGTTCGGCGCTTTTCCGCATGGAAGACGGCGTTAAAGGCACGCTCTCCGCGAGCCAGGTCTGCGTTGGGAATGAGAATAGCCTGTCCATCCGCGTTTACGGCGAAACGGGTGGACTGGAATGGCGGCAGGAAGAGCCAAATACGCTCATCCGAACCTATCTGGACAAACCGACGGAAATTCTGCGGGCCGCAAATGGATATTTGTCTGCGGGAGCTCAAGAATGGTTTCGTACCCCTGCCGGCCATCCGGAAGGCTATCTGGAAGCTTTTGCCAATGTTTATCGCGAATTTGCCAAAGCGCTGCGAAGCGAAGGCGGTGTCGCGACCGGGATCGATGGCGCAGTGAGGGGCATGGCTTTTGTCGAGGCCTTATTGAAATCCTCGAATAATAATTCTGAATGGACGGAGATTGAGACATGAAAACGCTCAAGGGACCCGGAATTTTCCTCGCGCAATTTATGGGCGATGCGCCCTTTGATACGTTGGAAAATGCCTGCAAATTTATGAAAGATGCGGGTTATGAAGGCGTGCAGTTGCCGTCTGATAATCCTGTTGTCATGGACCTTAAGCAATGCGCGGAAAGCCAGACTTATGCGGACGACCTGAAGGGTCGGATCGCAGAATGCGGTTTGGAGATCACAGAGCTATCGACCCATATCCAAGGCCAACTCGTTGCGGTTCACCCCGCTTATGATGAAGCATTTGATGCTTTCGCGCCCGCACATTTGCATGGAAAGCCGTCTGATCGTCAGGAATGGGCGGTTCAGCAAGTCAAATATGCCGCGACGGCTTCACGTCGCCTCGGCTTGGACCGCTCGGTTTCCTTCCCGGGCGCACTGGTTTGGCCGTTTATGTATCCATGGCCGCAACGGCCTGCTGGATTGGTTGAGGAAGGTTTTGCTGAGCTTGCTCGCCGCTGGCGTCCAATCCTCGACCATTATGAAGATGAAGGTGTTGACGTCTGTTACGAAATCCATCCGGGTGAAGATATTCATGATGGGATCACATTTGAGATGTTCTTGGAACAGGTGGATAATCACCCACGCTGTAACATTCTCTATGATCCGTCGCATTTCATCCTGCAGCAGCTCGACTATCTCGACTTCATCGATATTTACAAAGACCGCATTCGCATGTTCCATGTCAAAGACGCGGAGTTCCGTCCAAATGGCCGCTCCGGAATTTATGGCGGTTACCAAGGTTGGGTGGACCGTCCGGGGCGTTTCCGCAGTCTTGGTGACGGTCAAATTGATTTCAAAGCGATCTTCTCAAAAATGGCGGCGAATGATTTTGACGGGTGGGCCGTTGTCGAATGGGAGTGCGCGCTAAAGCATAATCAAGACGGCGCGCGAGAGGGCGCGCAATTCGTCAAAGACCACATTATCCGTGTCACCGATAAAGCCTTTGACGATTTCGCGGGCGGATCAGCAGACACAGAAAGCAATCGCCGTATGTTGGGATTGGCATAAGTTAAGAGGATCGCTGACGGGAAAACCCGCAGCAAAATAAGGGGATTATCATGGTAGCAGTAACAGCAGATGAGGCGGGAGGTCTCGCAATCAATAGGAACAGATTGTTCTTGCTGAGTTGTTTGTCTTTGATCGTGACGGCCATGACCTTCGCCATTCGCGCAGGTATTCTCACGCAACTCTCTGACGAATTTGCGCTGTCTGACACCCAACTCGGTTGGGTCAACAGCATGGCATTTCTCGGCTTTCCCCTCGCCATGGTGTTGTTTGGCTTTCTTTATAATAAGTTAGGACCGAGACTCATTATGATACTGGCCTTTGTAGGTCACCTTCTGGGACTCGTTCTAACGATATTTGCAGGAGGTTTTTTGGGGCTTCTGATCTCAACATTCTTCATTGGATTTGCGAATGGTTCCGTCGAAGCCGCTTGTAACCCATTAGTGGCTGACCTTTATAAAGACGAGAAAACGAAGTGGCTAAACCGTTTCCATGTCTGGTTCCCGGGCGGGATCGTGATTGGTGCGGTTGTGTCTTACGTTATGACAAATATGGGAATTGGCTGGCAGCCACAGATTGCGATCATGCTCATCCCGACAGCCATTTACGGCTATATGGTGTTTACGACGGTTTTCCCCGATTTGCCCGTTGTAGAAAAGGCGGTCGATCTGGACATATTAAATATAGTCTTGATGGCGGCTGTCTTTGGATTGCTCATCTTAATCGGTACGCCAAATAATATTGTGGCGGCTATGCCGGGCGGATTTATTGCCCCGCTTCTCGCCGCGATGGTTTTAACCTATTTCCTAGTGTTCCGTTGGACAAAACGTCACCGTGATGCAGCGCTCGCATTGGTGTTAATGGTGATCATGAGCCTGACGGCCACGTCTGAACTGGGCACGCAGCAATGGGTTGACCGAATCTTGGGCGCGCAATTGGGCGGAATTCCGGGTCAGGCCATGATAGTCTTGGGAATGGTGACGGGCATTATGGCGGTTGGTCGCTTCTTTGCGGGTCCCCTTATCCATGCACTTAATCCGTTAGGTGTGCTTCTTATGTCAGCGGTTCTGACGACGTTAGGCTTATTCTTAATGAGCGGTGCTTCGGGCGCTATGGTCTATGTATCTGCCATCGTCTTCGCTATCGGCGTTTGTTATTTCTGGCCAACGATGATCGGGGTGACGGCCCAATATGTGCCGCGATCCGGTGCCTTAGGTATGAGCCTTGTCGGCGCGGCGGGTATGTTCGCGCTCACTATATGGAACCCCATTATTGGCGGATGGATTGATAGTGCTCGAAGAACGGCTGAGGAGACCGGACTTACCGGGACTGCTGTTGAAGTTGCGGCAGGTCAGGGTGCTCTTTCCAAACTCGTTATGTTCCCAGTCATTCTTATCGTCCTGTTTTTGGTGCTTTTCCTTATGCGAAAAGCAATAGTGAATAGTGCTGGTGACCTGGAGATTGCAAATGACTGATTTTATGATGATGCAAAGACGGGATGCGCTGAAAAGCCTTTTGGCGATTTCTGCAGCGGGTGCGCTGGCGGCCTGTGTGGGCGAAGGTAAAGCGGGTGAGGCAGGCGCTAAAAAGCTCTCCTCTTCACCAAAATTACTTCCGGCTGAAATGGCGCTGGTTTCCGCCATCGCACAAACTATCATTCCTAAGACCGATACTGCAGGTGCAGTTGAAGCAGGTGTTCCGGCCGTCATCCAATCGCTCTTCACTGAATGGGGCGATGAGAATTATCGCAATTACTGGCGGGCAGGTCTCGATAATCTGGAGCAACACTTCATCAAATCCGGCGGGCAGGCTTTTGCAAAAATGACACCTTCCCAGCAGGCCAATTTGCTAGGGAAATATGACGCGAGAGCTTATGCGGATGCGGATTTTGACGGCTTTTATAAAAGTATGAAATCCACCATTGCGACTGCCTATTATATGAGTGAGCCGGGGGCGACGGAAGAGCTGGCCTATGAGGCCGTTCCGGGTGAATGGCGTGGTTGTGTACCGCTCTCTGAGTTTCCAAAGACTTGGGCGACCTAATGGCTGATTTTGACGTTATTGTAGTTGGCTCCGGCATGTCCGGCGGCTGGGTAG
>CAYZGF010000043.1:0-12921 GCA_964477595.1 uncultured Algimonas sp. | reverse complement strand
CGCCAGACGCTTCCGCCCCGGCCGTTCTCAACGCACCGCTCGGACGATAACGCGCGCCGCCAATCGCAACAGAAGCTGAACCCGAAGCTCGGGCTGCTTCAGTAGTCGCATTGCCAGCGCCCAAAGCTGTGGACCCTTGAGACGTGGCTGAGGATAGCGCACCTAAGCTCAATGTGTTCTCGACCAAGGCAACAGACCCCGTGCCAACCGCAACAGATTGCGTACCTGTCGACTCTGCACCCTGAATTTCGAGGGTGAGTCCATCCTCACTAAAGATCGCCCCGCCAATCGCGACGGAGCCATCGCCATTGGCCTGCGCCGCATTGGTTTCAGTTTCCTCCGTGATATCCCCGAAATTCGCGCCGCCCAGTGCGACAGCGCCCCGTCCGGAGGAAATGGCCCAACGCCCCATCGCCGTTGAATTATCCGCGGTCGCAAGCACAGCTTCACCCACAGCGGTCGCGCTGTCCGCCGAAGCAAAAGCATCGCTGCCTACAGCGGTCGAATTAAGTCCCGTCGCATTGGAAAACGCCCCCAGAGCCGTGGCAGAAGACCCAGTGGCCTGGGCATTTGCGCCTAAAGCCACCGCCCCAAAAGTGGTTGCGTCCGCATTTGATCCAATTGCTGTTGTTTGCGTCCCAATGGCAGAGCTGCCGCTACCCAGCACGACAGAATTTGATCCCGTGGCGAGGGCATCCCCGCCAATCGCGACGGAATTATTACCCGCCTGCGCCCCCAGATCATCATCGTCCACATTATCTCCGCCAATGGCGATGGAGGAGCGCCCAAAGCCAGGCGAATCAGTTGTACCCGCATTGCGGCCAATGGCAATATGGTCCGCCGCGCCCGTGACAGCGCCCGACCCAATCGCAACGGTGTTGTCTTGTGCGGCGCTGGAAACCTGACCAATCGCAACCGAATTTTCTCCTCCGCTCGCCGCATTTCGACCCAGAGACACACTGCGAATACCTGAGGCATCGGTGCCAATACCAATGGCCAAAGCGCCCGTATTACTGGCTGTTGCGCTAATCCCTAAGGCAACAGAGTTAATGCCGCTCGCCTGTGAGGAGGCACCAATTGCATGCGCGCCTTCGGCTGTAGCTCGTGCCCCATTCCCCAAGGCGACAGACTGAAAGCCTGTTGCATCTGACCCGCGTCCTACAGCGGTAGAACTGCTTCCAGAGGCGACAGCATCGCCCCCAATGGCGGCAGCAAAACTACCCGCTTGTGCACCAAGCGCGTCTTCATCCGTACTGTCACCGCCAATCGCCACAGAAGAGCTAATTGCAGACGTACCATTCGACGACGCACTTCGCCCGATAACGATATCATTGCTTTGCGCTGTCAAACTGCCGGTACCAATGGCGATGGCACCCGTTTGTTGAGCGCTCGAGTTTGCGCCAAGGGCAAATGCATTTGCTGCACTTCGAGCACCACTCCCGATAGCAACGGCATCTTGCCCATCTGTTCGCGCGCCACGCCCCAGAGCAAAACTGTCAATACCATTTGCAACAGCTAACCGACCGATCGCAACTGACCCGAATAGACCGGCATTGGCTTGACGCCCAAGGGCGACTCCGCCTTCTCGGTTTGCAACAGAATCTTCACCAATGGCAATCGCGCCCCGGTCTCCTGCATTCGCATTTTCGCCCAGTGCAATCGTGCCTTCATCCGTAGCGGCACTGTCCGTGCCTATCGCAATTGCATGTACACCGCTGCTAACTGCGCCCCGTCTATCCACGGTCACGCCGTCTTCCGCATAGGTTGCACCTCCAATCGCAAGAGAGCCTCGGCCAGAGGCGCGGGCGGCTTCGGTGCTTAAATTACCTGCGCCAATCGCCGTCGCGCCTTGCCCCGTCGCCTGAGTCGAAGCGCCCAAAGCCGTTGTGTTTATTGCGTTGCTTATTGAGCCTGTGCCAATCGAAATGGCATTCGTTGCCGAGGCAATGGCGCCGGCGGAAATGAGATTAGCAGTATCGCCTTCATAGACCGCGCCGCCTAGGGCGACGGAGCCGTCGCCCGTCGCCATAGCCGCCGCTTGAATGGATGTACCGCCGCCAATAGCTGTGGACCCTTGGCCTGAGGATTGCGTGAAGGTCCCCAGCGCGCTGGAATTACGTGTATTCGCATCTGCATTTGCGCCAATTGCGCTGGCTCCTAAAGCTTCAGCTTGGGAAAATCTGCCGATGGCCGTGGTGTTCACGTCTGTAGCCTGTGCCGAGGCACCAAAAGCTGAGGCTTGGGTCTCCGATGCAATTGCGCCGTTGCCAGCAGCTATAGAATTGATCCCAGAGGCTGCTGCATTTGCGCCGATCGCTGTTGCGTTGAGCGCTGTCGCTTGTGCGAAGCTTCCGATTGCGCTTGACTCAATTCCGGTTGCATCTGTGCCAACGCCAAGTGCGAGGCTTTGTACGCCAGAGGCTGTACTGGCCCCGCCTAGAGCTGTGCTTTGATCACCTGTGGCAACAGAATTTGCGCCGAGGGCCGTTGCAGAGGTGCCAGTTGCTTCGGCATTTGTGCCACAAGCCAGCGTGCTGCCAAGAGAGCCTGAATTAGCTCCGGCTGTATCATCGGCAACGCCGTCGCCGTCTGTGTCTAGAATACAGTCTTCCGCAAAAGCGGTTTGCGGCGATATGGCCATAACCGCTGTGATGGCGAGTGTGGCTGTTGTCAGGGTCAAGAGTGAGTGATGGAATTTCGTTTTGGATGTTGCGCGCGTTGTAGACATGACTGTCTCCCCATAGATTTAAGTTCGATTGCGATAGGGAGCACCGGGCGAACGGGGGCGCATTTGAACACCCAAAACTCCCTATCGCTGTCTGTCTAGAATCGCTAATGAGGACGGAACGTGTGAATAAGCGTGTGAAGACCGTGTGAATCGGTCGTTTTTGGGACAAAATTTTGGCGGAAAGACTTGAAATTCAACTGATGGGGGATTTTCGGATCACCTTTGCAGGGTCTGAGATTGTTTTACCCAAATCCAAAAAGACGCGCGCGCTTCTTGCTTATCTGATTGTCACCGGCCGTCCGCAAAGGCGGGAACGGCTATGCGAAATATTTTGGGACACATCTGACGACCCTAAAGCGGCGCTGAGATGGTCTTTGAGTCAGTTGAAGAAAGCCACAGAGGGCGTGGTTCCCGGGTTTCTAGATATAGATCGGGAGAGAGTTCGGATAAAAGCTGAAGCTTCCGAGATTGACGCCGCAAGAATTTATGCGGCGAATGAAGCCGCTCTGTTAGAGCCCCACATGATCGAAAGATTGGTGCCCTTGGCGGGGCGGACTTTCATGGCGGGATTGGAGCTTCCGAATTTAGATAGCTATTCGGCGTGGCTGATGGCGGAGCGGGAGAAAATTACTGACCTCGGTGTGTCCCTGATTTCTTCCGCCATGTCGCTGCCGGATTTACCGATAGACGGTAAAATCAAATTCGCAAAATACTCGCTCGAACTCAGGCCCTTTGATACCGACGCAGCGGCGCAACTTCTAGGGCTATTAAAAGAGGCAAACCGTATGGGGGAGATTGCCAGTTGGACGGCAATTTTAGAGAGCCGATTTAAGGACGCAAATATTGCTTTTGACGCCACTCAGAACACGGCCGCGAAAAAGACTCAGATTTTTTCGGAAGAGCAAAATCTGCTCTCCAAACAGAAAATCAATTTTTGTAAAACACCCGATGGCCTAAACCTCGCTTATGCCAGCACAGGGACCGGCCCGCCTTTGTTCAAGGCAGCGAACTGGCTTTCACATCTCGAATTAGACTGGTCCGCGCCGATTTGGAGTCCGATTTTCAAAGAATTATCCCGGGACTTTCAATTCATCCGATATGACGAACGGGGAAACGGGCTCTCTGATTGGGATGTGAAAGAATTATCTCAATCCGTTTTTGTTCAAGACCTAGAAACGATCATTGATCAGTTTGATTATGAAACCTTTCCATTGCTCGGCATATCACAGGGGGTTGCAGTTTGTATTGATTATGCAATTGCGCATCCTGAACGGGTCACAAAATTGGTTTTGTTTGGCGGCTATCCAAAGGGTTGGCGCGTTGATGCGTCGCCGGACGTGGCGGCCGTCCGAAATGCTATGTTGACCTTAACGCGGGATGGGTGGGGGCAAGAAAACCCGGCTTACCGTCATGTGTTTTCCTCAACCTTTATGCCGACGGCTACACCTGAACAACTGAGTTGGTTCGACGAGTTTCAAAGACATACGACAAGCCCGGAAAACGCCGTCCGGTTTTTAGAAGCCTTCGCTGACATAGATGTCCGAGATAAATTATCGCAAATCAAAGTTCCGACTTTGATAATTCATTCCCGCGGGGATCAGCGCATTGACTGGACCGTCGCGCGGGACATGGCGTCTGAAATACCAAATGCGCAATTGGTGACGCTGGAAAGTCAAAATCACTTACTTCTCGATGGAGAACCTGCTGCTGGTCACTTTACCGCCGTTGTGAGAGATTTTTTATTAGGAGGCTAGGACGAGACCTTAATTCGTCGCTCTAAAACTTTTCGTCTCTGATGACGGTGACGTCTGACATTGTCAGAAGCCCGATATGTGACCCGATCAAGCTTTCTAAGTCTTTGATGACGATAGCGGCTGTCAGATCATCCATGACTGCAATAATCATAATCATATCTTGGCTGGCAGATAGGTCTGTTCCGCGTTGCCAGCGTCGTCCGCCTCCATATCCTGCAAAAGCGGAAAAGGCCGTGTATCCCTTCACACCCGACTCTTCGAGAATGCGAGAGGCGCGTTTGAAGGCCGGTTTTTCAATAATTAATTCAAGGCGTTTTTTGGTGTACATCTGCATGCTCTATCCCCCGACAAGCTGTGCTAATAGGATATAAAGCGGAATTCCCAAAGTCAGATTAAACGGAAATGTAACGCCCAGTGAGAGGGTGAGATAAATAGACGGTTGGGCTTTCGGTAGGGCAAGCCTCATCGCGGCCGGCACGGCAATATAGGAAGCCGAGGCCGCCAGTGTGATCAAGAGGGCCGCATCGCCTACATTCATGCCAACAAGCCAGCAAAGCGGGGCCGTAATCGCCGCGCCGATAAGCGGCATAATGATCCCGAATGACAAGGCCCCGCCATCGAGTTGACGCCAGCCCTGGCGTAAACCCCGTCCGGCATTCAGCCCCATATCCAGCAGGAAGAGGCACAGAACACCCTGGAACGGTGTGACAAAGAAGGGTGCGATTTTCTCCATACCGGTTTCACCGCTCATCCATCCAATCGCAAGGGCACCAACAAGCACAACGACAGAAGCGTTTAGAAAGACTTCCCTGAAAAGTTCGCCTTTTTCCGATCCTGCGACCTCGCCTTCTTTTTTCATACCGCGTCTAGCGAGAAGGAGAGCCGACATGATGGCTGGCACCTCCATAAGGGCAGCCATAGCCACCATGTAACCGGAAGAGACTATGCCTGCTAATTCCAAAGCTTGGGTCGCCGCGACAAAGGTAACGATAGAGATTGATCCATAGTGACCCGCCGTGGCCGCGGCATCGATCCGTTTCATCTTGCTCGTAACCCGTAACATCATATAGGCAAGAAACGGCATCCCGAATGATAGGATGAGGGCAACACCGGCAATCGCGAATATATCAGGGGAGAGTGCCGTTTTCGACATCTCCACACCGCCTTTTAGACCAATTGCCATCATAAGATATATGGCAAGCCCCTTTGCGAAGCTTTCCGGTACGCTCATCTGAGAGCGCATAAGCGCGGCCCCAAGTCCTAAAATGAAAAAGAGGACGATTGGAGACAGCAGAGTGGAAAGGATCAGGTCTGAGGACATAATTTACTCGATTGGGTTTTTCCGTAAATCTTGTAGGTCCACAGGCTCGCCAATGATGGCAACTTCATCCGTGGCCCGCAATTCAATTTCCGGCGTCGCGACAATAATATCGCCGTCTCTTTCAATCATTGCGATCAAACAAGAGGCAGGAAGTTCGATATTCGAAATTGTATTTCCGGCCTGTTGTAAGAGGCGCGGGAATTGTTTCACCGGACCGTGCAGGAAATGATCATCCCGCATCAGGACTTCGTTCATGTCTTTCTCTGTGCCGGCAGACAGCCAGCGTGTTTCGAAATGATCACTTTGAACAACTTCGGCCAGATGTCCGGCCAAGCGTAGGTCTAGTCCGACAGGCTTTGACGGCGCAATTAAAAACATCAATGTATGCGCGTCTGACGCGATAGGAATATCAAGTTTGGCTTGAGGGCCGAAACGCAGAACAAAGAGTTCCGGTTGGGTTACGTCTTCATGTGTGACGTAATGAATATTCACATGGTCGCTGATCGTGTGAAGATGGATGGCGTCATCAGCCAAACAGTCTGAAATCACCTCAGCTTCCAGTTCGAAACGGGTCGTCGCTTGTTCTTTCACAATCTCTCGCAAAAGCTCGAGATCATATTTTCCGTAGCGGAAATCCATCATGACTGAACGGGCGATGACGGCCTCATAAGATAGGTTTTCAGCCTGTGTCCGGTCGTGAATAATCGTCATTAATTCGCGTTCAAGGCCTTCATAGCGTTGCTGGCCCAAACGTTGGTGGATGTGGAAAATTGCACCACGACGTTCCAGATCTCCTGACGCGTAGAAATGATACCAAAGTACGCAGCCAATGGTCACCATGCCCGTAAAGGCGATGGCTAATATTCCCATCTCAATGATCAGCCAGAAAGAAATCAAAATACCTATGATCTGCAGCCAGGGATAAAGCGGGGCACGATATCCCGGTTTATAGGTCGGAATGCGCGCTTCACGCATCACGATGACGGCAACACAGACAAGGCCAAATAGAAGGAGTTGAAACGCACTGGCCAGTTTCGCAACAGATGCCACGTCAAACAGAACCAGAACGGCAATCATGGCTATGACCGTCGTAATGATCGCAATTGTAGGCGTTCCAAATCGCCCGATCCGACTTAATCTTTCGGGTACCAGTTTATCTTTTGCCATCGCATATGGATAGCGAGAGGCTGACATAATCCCGGCATTTCCGGTTGACGCAAAAGCCGCGATGGCCGCGACCACGATCAGTATCACGCCCAAATCAAATGGGACCCAGCCCAAGAATTTCCGACCTGCATCCGCAACCGGGGTCAAGCTTTGATAAAGCGCTTGTGGTTCAAGAACTTTGATCAGGACCATTGTACCCAGGGCATATATAACCGTCGCTGTTATTAGCGATAATGTCATACCCAATGGGATATTGCGGTCCGGATTTTGAACTTCTTCGGCGACACTGGCGACCTTTGTGAGGCCTGCATAGGATACAAAGACCAAACCGATGGTTGAAACAAAACCGATTAATCCTGATTTGAAGAAGGCACCGTAATCGCTGTCGCCTTGGAATGCGTTGACGACCCCTGTCTCTTTCAAGCCCAAGAAAACAAAGGCGATGAGAATAACAACAAGTGTCGTAACCAAAATTCGCTGTAAGAGCGTTGTTTCTTTTGCCCCAAATATATTGATTAGGCCAAAAGCGATGGTCAGCAGGATGGCCGTAACCGTAAAGGGCAGGTCAAGATAAAGTCCTAAATACGCCCCCATACCAACAAGGGCAAAGGCGCTTTTGAAGACGACGGCAATCCAGGATCCCAATCCGCCAATCGTTCCCATGAGCGGACCCATGGAGCGATCCAGGAAATAGTAAGTCCCTCCGGCCTTTGGCATGGCGGTCGAAAGTTCAGCCATACAATACATAGCCGGCAGGATCAAAAATCCTGCAAAGAGATAGGCCAACCAAACGGAATTACCCGTGTAGGACGCCGCAATGCCGGGGAGCAAAAACAACCCCGAACTAAACATTGCCCCCGTCGACATCGCATAGACATCGAACAGAGTAAGGTTTCGCGCGAGCTTACCGCTCGAATCAGGTTTTCCGGCCATAACTAGCTCCCATTTCCGTTCTATTTATACGGATTGCTGGGCGGTAACAGAGCTATTATTATCAGAAATATTCTCTTCATCCGTACCCTTGCAGAAGACCCGCAAGAGGATGAAGCCAAGGACGCCAGAGGCGATTGATCCCATGAGGACGCCTAAGCGAACGCCGTTTAAGAGGCTGGCATCGTCAAAGGCCAATGTTCCAATGAAGAGGCTCATGGTAAATCCGACACCTGTTAAGCAGGCGACACCGTAAACCTGACACCAATTTGCGCCTTCAGGGAGTTTCGCCAATCCTAATTTTACGGCGATCCAACAGAAGCTAAAGACACCTAATTGCTTACCCAGGAAGAGGCCTAGAGCAATGCCGAGGGGAACGGGTGACATGAGGTCGGCAACAGACAGACCTTTCAAGGATACGCCGGCATTTGCGAAGGCAAAAAGCGGCAGGATAAGGAAGGCCACCCAGACATGGAGGCCATGCTCTGCGCGGGTGAGAGGTGATGACGATGTTGTACCGTCTTTTGCTACAGGACGAACCAAGGGAATGGCAAAGGCTGTAATCACGCCGGCCAGTGTCGCATGGACGCCGGATTTTAGAACGGCCGCCCAAACAAATGTTCCGACGAGCGCGTAGGGTAGGATGCGCATCACCCGAAATCTGTTCATAGCAAAAAGGACGGCCGTTCCCACTCCCGCCCATGCCAAAGCGTGGAGCGATAGGTTTTCGGTGTAAAACAAAGCAATGATCACGATCGCAGCCAAGTCATCAATAATGGCAACGGCCAAGAGTAAGATCTTCAGTGATACGGGAATGCGGTTTCCAACAAGAGCCAGGATACCCAGTGCAAAGGCAATATCTGTTGCGGCAGGGATGGCCCAACCATTTACAGTTACAGAGTCGGTGTAGTTGAAACCGAGATATATAAGTGCCGGGACTGCGATACCGCCGATAGCAGCAAATAATGGAAGAGAGATTTTATCAAGAGACGAAAGCTCACCTTTGATGACCTCCCTTTTGATTTCTAATCCGACGAGGAAGAAAAAGATCGCCATTAGCCCGTCATTGATCCAAAGCAGGAAAGGCTTAGCGATTTTAAAATCACCAAACTGTACGGCAACAGGCGTGTTCAAAATGCCTTCATAGCCTGATGCCATGAATGAGTTGTTTGCTAGGAGGGCTAAGAGCGCAACAAACATCAAGACGATGCCGCCTGATGCTTCGAGGTGCATAAAATGAGTGATCCGTTCGCGAACGGATTTAGCGGAAAGCGTATGTGGCATGGGGCTCTCTCGTATTAATATTTAAAATGTGGAAGGCCGCGATTGCTACATTCGCTTAGCCGGATTTACTTAGGTGCTAGACCTTTCAGGCAGTTGCACCAATCAAGACAACAAGACTGATGAGGGAAAGTTCCGTTTTGCGCTTCGCAAATAGATTTTTCACGATATTCATATCAGTCTCTCTTTTCTGTTTAATGGGATCGAAGGGGTTGATCGACGCAGTCTCAAAGCTTGCGGGTGCGGGGCCGATTGCCAGCCTGTCGATGTCGAAAGCGATTTAAGCATCTTATTGCGAAGTGCTGCGAGGGTGGCACGATCCCGCGCAATCTCTTCATAGGCAGACACTAGCGCGTCGACTGCCGCTTCGATATTATCATCGAGGAAATGGTTTCGCGCAGCGTTAAGTCGTTCCGATGAACTCATATCGGCCGCGCCATTGGTGGCCTGCAATAGACTTTGATCTCCACTAATGCGTGGAGATCCAAAGCACTCTTCATCATGAAATCTGGGTTTATCCTGCGCTAACATGATGACTAGAACCAAGTTGAACGAAGCGGCTCACTCGTTCCCGTTGCAGCTTGTCTGCGGGCTCTGCGACGGCGCGCCGGGACACAGCTATCAGTCACAGGCAGTGTCTGCCGGGTCACATAGACAGGCTGCGGCGTGTCCATTTTTGGAAATAGTCGCGCAGCGAAATCATCAGCTTGGTTTAGGGCAGTCCGTAAGCGAAACATGTTTTTCTCCTTTGTTGTTCGCACAGACTAGTTACGGAGCGATCAGTCATAGATTAAATATAAAAATCCTTTCTTTTATATAGACTGTAGCTATATTCTGCATATGAAACCCACACTTCGACAAATGGAATATCTCGTCGCGATTGCGGATACAGGGACATTTAGTGCCGCCGCGAAACAGACCTATGTCAGTCAACCCAGCATGTCTGCGCAGATAAAAGATATGGAGGCACATATTGGCATGGCCCTGTTGGAGCGGGGTCGACATGGTGCATTGCTGACCCCCATCGGGGAAGAAATTGTAACCCGTGCCCGGATGATCTTGCGGCAGGTTGAAGAAATGAAAGTCTTGGGCCGCGAAGCCGAGGGCACATTGGCCGGGCGGATCAGGCTTGGTGTGCTGCCCACAGTTGGACCTTATCTTCTTCCGCAAGCGACGCGTAAATTGCATGAGGCTTATCCTGACTTGCGTTTATTTGTGCGCGAAGAACGGACGCTTGATCTGCAGGATCATCTGGCTTCCGGTTATTTCGATGCGATAATTTCTACGCCCGAAGATCATCCCGAGACACGAACCATACCCATTGCGCAAGAGAACATTTATATCTGTATCGCGCCCGATGATCCCCTTGCCGTATCGCGCGATCCTGTCGAAATGAAGGATTTGGCGGGACGGGAATTTCTGACATTGGGACATGGCCATAAATTTGCGACGGTCGTAAAAAATATTGCTTCTGAGGCCAAAGCCACGACGAGCGGTGAATATGAAGGCACGAGTTTGGATGCCATTCGCCAGATGGCAGCGATGGGTGGCAGTGTTGCGATCTTGCCGAGCCTTTATGCCATTTCCGAAGCGAAGCGTGATCCGCAACTCATTGTCCGTCCGATCAAACATCCATTAGCGCAAAGACAAGTTTCTCTGATTTGGAGATATTCATCACCACTCGCCAATAAATTTGAGAAGATCGGCCAAGTCTTTGTAGATGTCGCGCGCGATATCATGGTGTAATTCTGAGAAGTTTAAGCTGAATATAACGTACGATAACTTGGCTTGACGGCTGACCTATGCGCAGTCAAAAATCACATCACAGTTTAGGGTAATAATATGATGTTTTCCGGTTTTAAGGTATTTGGTGCCTCCCTATTGGTTTTGGGTACTTTGAGTCTCAGCACGGCGTCTGCTAAAGATAAAGCGCCCGTGCCTGCGGATAAATTTGATTTGAGCCATTGGAACATCACACTTCCCACGGATGAGAATAAAGACAAAAAAGTTGATACGATCAGCACGAAGAAACTCAAAAAGTTCTCCCACCCTGACTTCTTTTATTTGGACGATCAAAACCGCATGGTGTTTGCGAGTCCCAATAAAGCGTTCACGACAAAAAATACGTCTAACACACGGAGCGAGTTGCGCTACATGCTGCGGGGGAACGATACTCGTATCAAAACGCAGAGTGCGGCGAATAATTTTGCCGTTGAAGCCAGAAAGGACTCGGACAAATTTGGCTCTGTAGGCGGTCGAATGGATGCAACTCTTCACGTCGATCATGTGGCCAGACGCGCCGGCGACCCGAAAACAAAAGCTGCCTATTCAGGTGTCGTCGGGCAAATTCATGCGACGAAATATAAAAACACATCATCCGGATTTGGCTACGGCAATGAACCGCTGAAAATATATTATAAGAAATTCCCGGATCATGAAAAAGGATCTGTGTTTTGGACCTATGAGCGTAATTTGCCCAAAGATCATGATGACCGAACTGATATTGCTTATCCTGTCTGGGGTAATACGTGGAAGAATATGGAAGACCCGGGAGATGCCGGGATCGGGCTAGGCGAGGAATTTAGTTACACCGTGAATGTTCACAAAAACACGATGCATTTGACCTTCACCCATCCGACACGTCCGCCCGTTAAATATTCCATCAATCTTGCCAATAATATCGATGCTTACGGCAATGTGGACGCATTAGATAATAAATACAGTTATGGCGGCGATACGCTCTATTTCAAAGCCGGAATGTACAATCAGTGCAGCACCAAAAAAGGCGGTGGGTTTTGGTATGCCGGATGCCCGGGCACGGGTGAGTGGGCCGTTGATAAAGCGAACGGCGATTATGCCCAAGCGACGTTCTCGAAACTCGTCGTTGGGCCGTCGACCCCGCCTAATTAATTATTCGGCGAGGCTGTCGCGGAGGGCAACTTCTTGGGGCATGCCAATGGCGTGGAAACCGCCGTCAACGTGATGCGTCTCGCCCGTGCAAGACAGACCTAAATCGGACAAGAGATAAAGCGCTGCGCCTGCAACACCCATCGGATCCGTGTTATCCTGCAAAGCACTGGCGGCTTTGTTGAAGCGGAACATATGACGTCCCGACCCAATACCGGCAGCGGCCAGCGTTTTAATCGGTCCGGCAGAAATTGCATTCACACGAATACCGCGCGGACCCAGGTCGGCAGCAATATAACGTGTGCAGGCTTCCAGAGCGGCTTTCGCCACGCCCATCACATTATAATTCGGAATAACGCGTTCTGAGCCGAGATAAGTGAGGGTGATCATAGACCCGCCATCTTTCATCATCGCGCTGGCCCGGCGAGCGGCATCCACGAAACTATAAGCGGAAATATCGAGTGCGGATTTAAAGCCCTCTCGTGTGGTTTGCTCAACAAATGACCCAGCCAATTGATCTTTGCCCGCAAAGGCAATGGCGTGGACGAGAAAATCAATTTCGCCCCATTCGTCTTTCAAGCTTGAGAATGCGGCATCCATTTGATCATCATTCGTAACATCACAATCGACCAACAGGCTGGACCCAACGCTCTCAGCCAAAGGCTTCACACGGCGTAGCAATTTGTCGCCCTGATAGGTGAAGGCCAGTTCAGCCCCTTGCGCGGCGAGCTGCTGCGCGATTGCCCAAGCAATCGAGTTTTTATTTGCAACTCCCATAATCAAGCCGCGTTTGCCTGCCATTAATGTACCGGTTGGGAAAGTTTGGTCTGCCA
>CAYZGF010000042.1:5149-12960 GCA_964477595.1 uncultured Algimonas sp. | reverse complement strand
TCCTAATACAACTCCATTCACTACTTTTCGATGTTGAGGCTTAACGCCAAAGTTTTTTTTAATGGAATATCAGGATCAGCAAGTTTTGCTTTCAGCGGATTATTCCCTTTTGTCAGAGACATTTTCCCGAACATGAAATCGCGTGGCGCGTTGACAGCATCGACGGCTAGAAACCTATCGCCTTTAAAATAATAGGCGGCGAAGCTTCGACTACCCTTTATATCACCCCGAATGATGACATCATCATAGCCGGTTGAAAGGCCGGCTATCTGAAGCTTGAGATCGAACTGATCCGACCAAAACCACGGAAGGCTGTTATAGGGCTTTGGCTTTCCATTAATATGCGCAGCCACGGTCTTGCCTTGCTCAGTCGCGTTCGGAACAGACTCTAGCCTGATGTGTGTGTCGTATATGGGATTATAATGCCATGTGACATCACCTGCTGCGTAAATATCAGGATCCGAGGTTTGACAATATTCATTGACCTCAATTCCATTCCCGATCTCAAGACCTGCGACTTCGGCAAGCTCCGTGTTGGGAATAACGCCAATGCCAATAATGACCATATCCGCGATGAGCGTTTTTTGACAGGACGTCACAACATGGAGTCCCTCACCTGATGGTTGAATTTCAGAGGCCATCACGTTTTCTAAAATCGTAACACCCTCTTCAATATGGATACGTTTGTAGAAGTCCGACATGACAGGCGCGGTCACACGCTGCAAAATACGCGGCATGGCTTCCACGACGGTGACGGCCAAACCCTGTTTGCGCAGGCTGGCCGCGGTCTCCAGACCGATATATCCGCCGCCGATAATGACTGCGGTTTTAGCCGTCTCCGCTTTAGCTTTGATCGACAGCACGTCGTCCGTGTCGCGCAGATAAAAGACATTCTCCAAATCTTCGCCGGGAACAGGCAATCGCCGGATGCGTGCGCCCGTTGTCAGAACAAGCTTGTCGTAAGGCAGAGTTTCGCCGTCATCGGTGAATATTGTCTTTTCCTCGCGATTGATTGCCCCCACGCGTGTGCCCAGTTTAAGGTCAATATTCGCCGCCGCATAGCTCTCTGCCGGACGGATCAAAATCTCATCAATCGTTTTTTGACCCGATAGAAAATCTTTTGAGAGCGGTGGACGGTGATAAGGCAGGGTTTCTTCATCACCGATAATCGTGACTTTACCCTCCCAGCCACCTTGACGCAGGCTGACGCTTGTTTGTGCGGCCGCATGAGATGCCCCGATGATAATAACAGATTTGGTCACACAACTTACCTAGAGAAATTCAAACGGGTCGCCAACAACCTAGCCGCCGACAACACACTTTGTTGTCAATATATCTGAACAGGATGCATTAAAATTTCAACAGGCAATTGTTTTATATTGATTTTCTGACACTAAACAAAATGAATTGAAGTGCTTTATTGGCTCCTCACACAATTACATTGACATCTATGTTAATATATAGATATCTATGATAAAGGAGATGAGTCATGAAACGTCGAACATTATTAATAAGTGGCGGTGCTTCACTCGTCATTCTTGGAGGATTGACCGCGACACGCCTGCATAGCGATCTTCGCCCCGCAAGGCGTCCTTGGACTGTCGCCAGCGAGTCTTTCTCTGATCCACGTTTAAGAGCTCTCTCCTTTGCCGTATTGGCCCCGAGCCCGCATAATCGACAGCCGTGGCTGATCTCACTTCAGGACGATCTGGGCGTGACTTTATATTGCGATACAGAGCGTCTCTTGCCTGAGACAGATCCTTTTATAGAGCTTCTAAAACTTGCCGCAGCCGAAGATGGCTATCGCTTGGACATTACCTATTTTCCCGAAGGTGAGCCTCAACCAAAATTTGACACGCGTCCCGTCGCTCATATTCAATTTTCGAAAAATACGGTGAAGAGAGACCCGCTTTTCTCTTCTGTTCTTAGCCGGCGCACCAATCGTTCAGTTTTTGAGGAAACAGCCCTATCAGAGGAAACTGTCGAGTCGCTCGGCTCGATCATGCCAAAATCCTCCGACTTATCTTTTGGTTATACGACGGAGAAAGACCTCATTTCCTCGATTAAATCTGTCTGCATAGCGGGTTGGAATATCGAGATGACAACGCCGCGCACACACCATGAGAGCACACGCCTCATGCGGGTTGGCGAAGCCGAAATAAATCGCTCGCCCGACGGGATTTCACTCTCAGGACCGCTTATGGAGGGCTTGGGTCTGGCCGGACAATTATCCGAGGATAAATTAAATGATCCGACCTCGCAGGCTTTTACCGGCACAAAGGATTTCTATACAGACCTCATCAACTCCGCCCGCAGCTTTGCGTGGATATCGTCTGCTGAGAATTCGCGATTAAGCCAAGTCAAATCCGGCGAAGCCTGGATGCGTCTGCATTTAAAAGCGACAGAATTGGGACTAGCCTTCCACCCCTTAAGCCAGGTTCTGCAGGAGTTCCCTGAAATGTCCGCCCCCTACGCCCGCATTCATGAATTACTGGGCGTAAGCTCACCCGGCGTCATTCAAGGCCTGTTCCGATTGGGATATGCGAAATCGCCGCCACCTGCCCCAAGATGGTCACTCGAAACGCGACTGATCGAGATGTCGACATGAGCGTAACGCCCCCCGGCATTGAAAGTGATCCTGACTTTTTCAAGCTTCTGACAGAAATCGATATGATTGCCCATATGGTCAAAACTGAGTTTGAGCGCCTTTTACCTGACGGCCTGACGCAAGCCCAATTCGGCGTTCTCAACCGGATCACGCGATTGGGGATAGAGGAAACCGTCACTGAACTGGCCGCGGCTTTTCAGGTCACGCAACCCACAATGACATCGACCTTGAAAAAACTACGCAGCAAAGATCTTGTCACTTTTGCGCCTGACAAATCGGATAAGCGGGTCAAACGGGTCGCGATCACCGACGCAGGACGAAAAATGCGGGAGGTTACATTGTCAAATTTGGCGCCAGTTATTCAAGCACAAGAGCAAAAAATCGGCACATTGAATTACGACACCTTATTGGGGGAGCTCGGTAGAATACGCACGCAGTTTGAACGGAGGATGAGTGCTTCAATCTCCACGGACTAAGCGCCCCTTACAAGACGCGCTGCTTTCGGCATAGTTATGTCATGCCTTTAAGAATCAAAAATCGGGATGCGCGGCGATTATGGCTACAGTCGCAAGGCCTGGCTCACACACCGACGGGGCCGCTCGATCTCCTGCAAATCATCAGGAATTTGGGATTTGTTCAACTCGATTCCATCCGGAACGTGACACGGGCGCATCATCATATTCTTTGGTCGCGCAATCAGAATTACCGCGAGCCGATGCTTTGGGACTGCCTAAAAGAAGACCGCGCCCTATTCGAGCATTTCACACATGATGCGTCCCTGATCCCGATAGAGTTTTACCCCATGTGGAGGCGTCAATTTGCTCGCATGCAAAAGAAATTCACGGGCTACTGGTATGTGGAGACGGACCCGCGTGAAGTCAGTCATCAGGCTATAAAAGACCGCATTCATCATGAAGGTCCATTATCCACGAGAGCTTTTGATACAAAAATCAAAGGTGAGAAAACAATGTGGATGCGCCCGCCACATAAAAAGGCGTTGGATTATATGTGGTATTCCGGTGAGTTGACGACGTCACATCGAGAGAATTTTGTCAAATTTTATGACCTCACACACCGCGTGATTCCGGCACGTATTTACGACCAACACCATTCGGATGCGGAGCAAATCGATTGGCTCTGCCATGCCGCGCTTGATCGTTTAGGTTTCGGGACGATCAAAGACATTCAAAAATTCTGGGATGCCGTGGACCGTGCTGAGGTTGGCGCCTGGATCGAAAAGACCCCCTCCCTTATCCCAATTAAAATTGAAAGCCATGACGGCGCTTGGACGGAGAGCTTCGCGCCTGCAAATATTGAGAACAGGCTTGCTGAAATTACGACGCCAACGTCGCGGCTTCGGATTATCAACCCCTTCGATCCGGCCATTCGCGACCGAATACGGCTGAAGCGCTTATTCGGCATGGACTATAAAATCGAAATTTTTGTCCCCGCAGTCAAGCGCATTTATGGCTATTATGTTTATCCAATGCTGGAGGGAGACAAGTTCATTGGACGGATCGAGATCAAAGCGGACCGTAAAGCAGGCGTATTACGGGTTCATCAAATTTGGCTGGAACCAAAAACGAATTGGACGACTGCGCGAAAAGACAAACTCGCCTCCGAACTCGCCCGCATGGCCCGCTTTATTGGCGTGACGGAAATAGAATGGCTGTGCGAAGTCTAGCTTTATGCGGGGAAATTTCCGGCGGCGGCCAGCATAGACGGGGCTTTCTTACCCAGGATGGTTTCCATCCATTTCGCCGTCTCAATCAGCTTTTCAATCTCCAACCCATGCGCAATGCCGGAACGGTTTAGCAGATAAATCACATCCTCTGTCGCGACATTACCCGTCGCATTCGGCGCGAAAGGACAGCCTCCAATTCCGCCAATTGAACTATCGATAATGGTGGCACCAGAGGCAATCGCTGCCCAGACATTCGCAATCGCCATGTTTCGGGTGTTGTGGAAATGGACGCGTACAGGAATGGGCGCAATAATCTCTGCGACTTGCCCGACCATGCTCGAAACCTGCCCGGGTGTCCCGACACCGATGGTGTCAGCCAAGGCGATTTCCTCTGGCTCTGCATCTGCAAGCTTTCGTACAATCTCCAACACGCGCTGTTCAGGCACCTCTCCATCAAAGGGACAGCCAAATGCGGTGGAAACCGTGACTTGCGCAGAACGGCCCTCAGCACGTGCCAATCTCACGATTTCATTTGCGGTTTCGACTGTCTGTTCACTTGTCTGATTTTGATTTTTCAGCCCAAACCCGTCTGACGCCACGCAGACCGCACCGAGCTGATCCACACCGCTTTCCAGCGCGCGCAAAGCTCCGCGCTTGTTCAGCGTCAAACCAATGCGCGTCACCCCGTCAATCTCGCCCAGTTCGCGCACGACATCTTCGGCATCCGCCATTTGCGGGACGAGTTTGGGGTGGACGAAACTCGCAATTTCGATGCGCTTTACCCCTGCCGCAATCGCCTTGTGTATGAAAGCAACTTTGTCGTCCGTGGAAACAAGCGTTTTTTCGTTCTGAAGGCCGTCACGCGGACCAACTTCGACTATTTCGACAGATTTACGCATATAAGCTGCCTATTCGGCAGCCGCCGCCATCTCAAGCGCTGCGTCCTCTTTTATCATATCTGCGGCTTTTTCCGCGATCATGATTGTCGGCGCATTCGTGTTGCCTGAAACGAGATTCGGCATGATCGACGCATCAACAACGCGAAGCCCGTCTAAGCCATGAACGCGTAAACGATCATCAACCACCGCCATCTCATCAGAGCCCATCTTGCAAGTTCCCACCGGATGATATTGCGTGTCGGCCCGCGCGCGAATATCGGCCTTGATCTCTTCTGCATCCGTCGTCCCGGCACAATAAAGTGGATCACCTTTGATGTCGTCAAAAGCCGGCGCCTCCATGATTTGCGTCATCAAATGCGCGCCGCGGACAAGCGTATCCATATCGCGTTCATCGCGCAGGAAGGCCGGATCAATAGCGGGCGGGTCGGTTGGATTCGCGCTTTTCAACCACACCGCACCGCGGCTTTTCGGGCGCAGGACACAGACATGGCAGCTATAGCCATGGCCCCAATGGAGCTTACGCCCGTGATCATCCACCATGGCCCGCACCAAAACGAGAGAGATATCCGGCGAAGGTTCCGAACGGTCGGTAAAGAGAAAACCTCCACTTTCCGCGAGGTTGGAGGCAAACATGCCTTTACGGTGTTTCCGGTACTTAAAGACCTCTTTCAGCGACCGAAAATTACCCATTAGGGAAAATCCAAAATTGTCTTTCAATACCGATCTATAGGACATCACATAATCTATATGATCTTGAAGATTCTCACCGACACCGGGCAGATCATGAACCTGTTCAATGCCGTGCGGTTGCAGCTTATCTTTGGCTCCGATGCCTGACAGCAGCAGGATTTGAGGCGACCCGAAAGCCCCGCCGGAGACAATCACTTCGCGTGTCGCAGTGACTGTCTTCACTTTCTTCTCAGCCCTATATTGAACACCCGTCGCGCGGCCATTTTCAACGATAATTTTTTCCGTATGTGCCCCCATGATGATCGTCAGATTGGGTCGGTCCTCAATCGGGTCGATAAAGGCACGGGCCGTGGAACAACGCTCGCCATCTTTATGCGTGACCTCATACATGCCGAGGCCTTCTTGCTGCGCCCCGTTAAAATCATCAGTGAACGGAATTTGGTTTTGCCGCCCGGCTTCAAAAAAGGCTTCATTCACAGCGCCCGGCTCGCGCAAGGGGGACACATTCAACTCACCGCCCTGCCCATGAAATTCATCACCGCCAGCCTCACGATGCTCGCTCTTTTTGAAATAGGGCAACACCTCTTTATAGGACCAGCCCTTATTTCCCAAACGTGCCCATTCGTCATAATCTTCTTTGTGGCCCCGAATATAAATCATCGCGTTTAGACTGGAGGATCCGCCCATGACTTTGCCGCGCGGTTGATAGCCTTGGCGGCCATTAAGGCCCTCTTGCGGTTCGGTCTCAAACCGCCAATTTCGCTTCCCGAGGACCATATTCCAAATGGCAATGCCCGGTGTGAAAACGCTCCAATGCTTATGTGTCCCGCCCGCTTCCAACAGGCAAACAGATACATTCGGATCTTCGGTCAGGCGGTTTGCCAACACGCATCCCGCGGATCCCGCGCCAATGATCACATAATCAAAAGTCTCAGTCATTCATCTCTCCCCAGAGTAACTATCGCCCCACAACAAAGGCACAATTTGTCGTGCCTGAACCGCCCACATTGAACATACCGACGGTCTTCGCCGCCTCAACTTGATAGTCACCGGCAGACCCTGTGACTTGCTTCGAAGCATCCAACATCATTCGAACACCTGTCGCCCCAACAGGATGCCCCATTCCGATTAAGCCGCCAGACGGATTAATCGGCAAAACACCGCCAAAAGTAATAGAGCCGTCTTCAACAGCCTTCCAGCCTTCCCCCGGGGCCGTGATACCGAAATGCTCTATCGCCATATACTCAGTGATAGAAAAGCAGTCGTGGGTCTCAATGACGTCTAAATCTTTTGGCCCCGAAATATTAGCGCGCGCATAGGCATCCGTAATCGCTTTGCGAGTCCATGGCAGCACGTAATCTGCGCCTTCACTTTGCGCCAGTTTTGTGCGCATCAACATCGGCGCGGTTGAATGCCCCCACCCTTTGATCTTAGCTAGGTCTTTGAGATACATTCCCCGCTTATCCGCGTACTCTTTGGCGCGGGTCTCTGACGCCAGAAAGAGTACAGCCGCGCCATCACTAACCTGGCCGCAATCCTGACGGCGCATCCACCCTTCAATGACAGGATTCATCTCATCATTTGCTGTGAAGCTTTCATCTTCAAATCGCCAGTTCCGAGCCTGTGCATTGGGGTTTCGCCGTGCATTGGCAAAGTTAATTTTCGAAATTTCTGACAAATGCTCATATTTCAAACCATACCGCCTGTTATATTCTTCGGCCAAATCCGAAAACATGGCGGGCCAGATATAGCTGGCATTTTGGGCCTCTTCTCCAACCCATATTGCAGCGCCAAGATGTTTGGCGGCCTCGATGCCCGGAACATTACGCATCATTTCCAACCCAATGACACATGCGAGGTCATAACGCCCGCTTTCAATATCCGTCATGGCACCCAGAATACCAAGCGAACCAGACGCACAAGCTCCTTC
>CAYZGF010000042.1:0-5139 GCA_964477595.1 uncultured Algimonas sp. | reverse complement strand
GAGGTCGGCATGCCCGCAAAATCGGAATGCACATGGCCAAAAAATCCACCTAATAGGCCTTGGCCAGTAAATAGCTCACCTACAAAGTTCCCGACATGGCCGACCTGAATATCTTTCGGCTCCAGCTTTGTTTTCTCCAATCCCGATAAAAGACATTGCTCGAACATATCATAAAAACTTTGACCCTCGCGTGCCCAGTTTTTCGCGAAATCTGTTTGATGCCCTCCGAGAATATAAATATCGCCCGCCATTATTTCGCGGCCTCCAACTGGGATTGTGGTGCCAGCTCTTCGGCATTTGCCCAAACGGCATGGGTTCCACTGCAAATACGATGGGGCAGAATAATCTGACAGACCGGGCCAGCGGCGATGTCCTTCGCATCCAGAATAACACATTCTGAGCGGTCCAATTCCATATCCGTTATAAAGCTTATGAGATAGCCATCATCTTCCGAGGTCGCATTTTTTCGCGGAATAAATGGAGCTTCAGACCCATAGCGTTTCTCTCCGAAATCATAGCGCTGCGTCCTACCGGTTTCCAAATCATGCTTAATCAGCCCCGTGAAAAGGAACCATCCGTCCTCGCCCAAAACACTATATATATAACGGTGTTTTTCGCCCGCGACTTTCGGATTAATCGTACCGAATTCTACAATTTCTTCGTCATAAAGGCGTTCTTCAACAGTCTCGCCTGTTTTGAGATTGAACCGCCAGCGATGCAAATGCGTTTCCAGCGAATGTAGATCGATGTTTGCGGCGAGCGCTTTATATCGCTCCGGCATGAAGTCGAGAGGATTAGGGCGTGGATTATCTTGGAAATATCCATCCATAATCAGCTCATCACCCTCTTCATAAGCGTTCATAAAATGCAGGACATAAGTCGTTTCAGCTTCGAACCACTTCACATCCTCGGGATGCCCATAGCGCGGGATGACGGCAAATCTGGACGGTAGGGATTTATCATAAACTGGCAGATAGAAATTCTGCGCCACCATAGCTTCCGGCCAATATTGCGGGAAATCGTTCAGTATGGAGTAGTTTTTTGAGAACGCCATGTCATGCGGCAAGCGCGAGCCCGGAAGGTCAATCGGCACATAATGCTTTAATTCATTATCGGCACCAACCACACCATAATGCATGAAAGGCGCTGTGGCGGAATAATTGAAGAATAACAGCTCTCCCGTATTCAGATCGACTTTGGGATGGGCAGAAATGCCGTTTTTTGGCGTCCAATCCTCAATTCCAAGCGTTTCGAGAGACTGGGCATCCAAGCGATACCCATCACCGCACTGCCAGAACGTCGATAAGATTTGACCATTATGCACGACAACGTCAGTTGACGAGCTATCCTTGATAAAAGGATGGGCGCAGCGCCCCGGTAATTCGGATCGATCCGGTTTGCCCATACACCCAATCCAAAGTGATCGCTCCGCCTCTTGCTCGGCTTCAAATCCTTTGGTGCGTATGAAGCGATTTTTATAATGCGCTTTACCGTCCTTGATCTGCATCATGTGCAGCATGCCGTCGCCGTCAAAGGGGTGGTAACGCCCAATCGCATCATGGACAGGATTTTCAGTATTCCGGACATAAATACCGTCAATATCAGTAGGAATAGTCCCAATGACCTCCATGTCATCCGCATCATATTCGTCGAAATTCGGCGTCCAAGCTCCATTTAGATATGGATGATCAGAGGGACTGAGTGTGGATTTAACTGAATTGACGCTTTGCAAGATGACAGACCTTTCCTGACAGTAGATTTCACTATGAATGGAGCGTGCGGGGAGTCAAATTTAACACGCGTGAAAAAGTGTGTGGCTTGCCCTTCAGGATTGAATGAGGACATAAAATTTTCAGCTTCACCTAACAGTTTTATCTATTGGTTCTCGACCAGCACTTTACACATCTGTTCCTCTGCTGC
The DNA here is from genome assembly GCA_964477595.1 of uncultured Algimonas sp. Lineage (GTDB taxonomy): Bacteria > Pseudomonadota > Alphaproteobacteria > Caulobacterales > Maricaulaceae > Litorimonas. The sequence continues at coordinate 3,219 of CAYZGF010000042.1, read as the reverse complement.
ACATCAACATTATGGCACCACCAGACCTTCTTCATTGGATCATCGCACTTATCATTGGCTATCTGGCCGGATCGATACCCTTTGGGCTTTTGTTGGCCAAAGCCTCTGGCCAAGGGGATATTCGCAAAATCGGCTCCGGCAATATTGGCGCGACGAATGTTTTGCGGACGGGCCGCAAGGATATTGCCGCTATTACGCTCTTGCTTGATGCGGCGAAGGCGGGCCTTACGGGATGGTTGGTACAGTATTATCTGGGCGCCCCCTTTGGCTATGTCGCAGCCGCCGCAGCCTTGATCGGACACTGTTATCCGATCTGGTTAAAGTTCAAAGGTGGTAAAGGCGTGGCGACATTCTTTGGCGGTCTTTTTGCCCTTGTCTGGCCCATCGGCATTGTCGCGGCCGTCGTCTGGCTCTCAACAGCTCTCATCACGAAATACTCGTCGCTTGGGGCCTTGATTGCGTGTGTTGTCTCCACGGTTGTCGCCATCATTTTTATGCCGCAAGCCGCAGGTGTAATGGTTGGCGTGATGGCCGCGGTCATCCTCTGGCGTCATCGTGAGAATATGGCGCGGCTGAGAAGCGGCGAAGAATCCAAGATTGGACAAAAAGGCTAGAACCGTGGCCCGCGAGCTAAGCTTTACCGAGCGCCGCGATTGGCTGCGCCTCATCCGGACGCAGAATGTCGGACCTGTTGCCTTTCGTGATCTTATTAACCGCTACGGCGATGCAGCATCTGCTCTGGAAGCTCTCCCCTCCCTCATTCGCAAAAAACAGATTAAGCCACCCCGACAGGATCAGGTTGAGGCGGAAATGGATTATGCCGAGCAAATGGGCGTGAAACTCATCTGCGCGATTGAGCCGGATTACCCAAAATATCTCCGCGCTCTTGACCCGCCCCCGCCCGTAATTTCTGTGCTGGGACGCGTAGATATTTTACACCGCCCCTGCATTGCCATCATCGGCTCCCGCAATGCGTCGGCCATTGGACAACGTTTCGCAAATAGTCTCGCCGCTGAATTAGGACAGTCCGGTTATACAGTTGTTTCAGGTCTGGCGCGCGGCATTGATTCTGCGGCGCATCAAGGCTCTCTGAAGTCCGGAACGATCGCCGTCCTCGGCGGCGGTGTGGACCATATCTATCCGCGCGAAAATGCCGAGCTCCACGCGCAAATCGCGCAAGGCGGCGCCATCGTCAGTGAAAGCCCATTAGGATACCGGGCCACAGCGCGGGACTTCCCGCGTCGAAACAGGATCATTTCGGGATTATCGCGCGGGGTCGTTGTGATTGAAGCGGCCGAACGGTCCGGTACACTTATCACGGCACGCTATGCCTTGGAACAAAACCGGGAAGTTATGGCCGCGCCGGGCTCACCTTTGGATCCTCGTACAAAGGGATGTAATCGCTTGATCCGTCAAGGAGCGCATTTAATAGAATCTGCGGAAGACGTCATTGCCGTGCTCGAAACGCTCCGGCCTTTGGACTTAGAAGAAACCGGTAGTTCCTATTCATCCGTGCCCTTTGATGCGAACCGAGCCGAAGCTGATATTGTTCGTGCCAAAAAAAGAGTGGGGGAGTTATTGTCTCCCACACCAACGCCGCGGGACGATATTATAAGAGCGGTAGGGTTGCCCCTACCGCTTGTAACCGCAGCCTTATTGGAGATGGAGCTTACGGGTGAAGTATATGTCGAACCGGATGGCAAGATCAGTAGGTTCTAAAGGGTAAAGCACCTAACTATTGGTGCGCAGAGGCAACCTCGTGATCAGCTAAAACTGACGCGATACCATTTGAGATATCCATCAATCCGCTCAAACTTGCCATTTCTTGAAGTTCTACCAACAGGTCTGTGATATAACTCATCGTTTCGCTCGGTTTCGCAGCCACATTCAATTCGACAGTGTTAACGTCATTCGCAGTAAATTCTTGTTGAAAGCCCATGATTCTTTGCCCTTGTAAAATGTTTGGTTGTATTTCTCTTTCATTATTCACGAAGGTTAACGCCACGTTAACCATTAGTTGAGATTTCAAACAGTTCGCTATTTTTTCAAAAAAAAATGCAGAACTCACCCGATATGGTTACTGAGATCTTTACTTAAAACCCGTATAAACTGTGTCGATTATCAGTCTTAATGGTTCGAATGAGCATTTGAAAAAATTGCTGGTGACTCAATCGCTGTCTCGGAAACTACGAGCTCTCAGATTGAAAGAACCTATCAATGTTTCCCGCTCAACATTCTTTGCAGCTAAACGCAGCAGAGTTGATACTCTCGAGCCAGAGAGGAAGTAGAGATTTTATTGTCTTCGGCGCCAACGCCCAGAGACGATATTATTAGAGCATCGGGATTACCTATACCGATTGTAACGACAGCGTTGTTAGAGATGGAGCTTGCAGGTGAAGCTCATGTCGAACCTGACGCACGGGTAAGTCGCGTTTGACAGCCGGCCAAACGTTAGACGCTAGCGGATTGCACCATATGCTTTGATAAAACAGCCCGGATATCATCTGACAGATTTGACAAACCGCTGACGTTTGCAATCATCTGCAATTCAGACAGCAAGTCCGTTATGTAATTTACAGTATCTGCGCCATTTGGATTAACACCATTACTCATGCTCGCAACTTCATTCATTGTGAATTGATCTTGTCTGCCCATTGAATATGCCCCTTTGCTAATAATCTATGGTTGTATATCTACACCTAAGGACAAGAAAGTTAACAAAACTCTACGAATCCTTCGGATTCTTAGTATTAATTTGATATTTCAACTATACAACCTTTAATCATCACGTTGTTACAAGCCCGTAAACTCAAATTATGAACAGTTTCGGTGCTGCGGTTGACTTTTTTTTGGCCCTCCCCCATGTGCCGCGCTCTTCACATATATAGAGTATCTGCATGAACCTCGTCATCGTCGAGTCGCCCGCCAAGGCCAAAACCATCGAAAAATATCTTGGCAAAGACTATAAAGTCCTCGCCAGTTTCGGGCATGTGCGCGACCTTCCTTCCAAAAATGGCTCCGTAGATCCGGACAATAAATTCGCCATGAGCTGGGCCGTGGACACGCAATCCAAAAAAAGGATTCGCGACATTCAGACTGCGCTAGGCAATGCAGACAAGCTCATCCTCGCGACCGACCCGGACAGAGAAGGTGAAGCGATTTCCTGGCATTTGCTCGAAGTGCTTTCCAAGAAGAAGGAATTTAAAGGCAAACCTGTTG
>CAYZGF010000041.1:0-12979 GCA_964477595.1 uncultured Algimonas sp. | reverse complement strand
GAGCCGGCATTGCGCAGTTTGTTTATAAGGTCACGCCTAAGGAAAGAATTTCAGTCAAACGCGGTATGTTGCGCAGGAGTCTGAGTGGGAGGAGTCGGTCTGAGCTCCAAGCCTTGGCGGATAAATTTGCGGATGAAGAGATTCGCACCGGCCTACGGCCAGGTGCCGTCAGACAGATCGAGGCACACCGCGCGGCGGGAGACCGGATTCTGATCGCATCGGCGGGGGCGGATTTGGTTGTTGAGGCGATTGCCAAACGCTTGGATATAGAGACCGTTATTTCGACAAAACTGGCTTGGGTACAAAAGGGTGAGAGCGAAGTTTGCGCCCGTAATTTCGGCTCAGAAAACTGTTACGGCCCCGGAAAACTCACCCGACTTCGGAAATGTTTGGAAACATTTGATGATTTCAAAAGAGAGGCCGCCCATATCACTGTGTATTCTGACAGTCATTCGGACTTGCCCGTGTTGAAATTTGCCGACAAAGGCGTGTCCGTCAATGGGGATAGCAAACTGCTTAAAGCGGCTGATGTTTACGGTTTTGAAACCGTTGACTGGTCGAGTTGAGCGAACGACAAAAATTTGAGGGCTAACATGCACGCCATTATTCTTGCCGCAGGTCGCGGGTCACGTCTTTTACCGCTGACAACCGACCTTCCAAAATGCCTTTTGCCAATCGGCAATACGACTGTTCTGGGTATGCAACTCGACACTCTGGCCGCGCACGGTGTCAAAACGGCGACCGTTATTACCGGATTTAACAGCCATATGGTCAAAGCAGAGATCAAATCTCGCAAGGGCGGTCCGCGCGTCAAAACGCTCTATAACCCTTTCTTTCAAGTCGCAGATAATCTCGCATCTTGCTGGATGGCGCGGAAATCAATGCGTCAGGACTTCCTTCTGATTAATGGCGACACCTTATTTTCGCCGGAACTGCTCCAAACGATTCTTGCTGCTCCTGCAAAAGATATCGCCGTCACGATTGACCAAAAGGGATATTATGACGGAGACGATATGAAAGTGACGCTGGACGGATCGCAACTCACCGCGATTGGCAAAACCTTGCCGCTAACGGAAACGGACGGCGAATCAATCGGGATGTTGCGTTTTATGGAGAACGGCCCGAAAATTTTCCGTGACGAATTAAAGCGCTTGATGAAAACGGCTGATGGCACGAAAAGCTGGTTCCTGTCCGCCATTCACGGTCTGGCCCAATCGGGTCAGCATATTGATACAATCAATATTAAAGGCGCAGATTGGTCCGAACTCGACACGCCTGAAGACTATGAAGTTTGTCGCTCGCTCTTTGGCGATTCGGAAACAGCCCGAAAGCGCTTTGCCGTTATCTAAAATGTGATTTGAGGCTTACGTCACTTTTGGTCATGGTTAAGCATGGCCATAGGAACTTCACTCTTAAATAAAGTAATGACCCGGTTTGTATCGACGGGTGCACTTACCGTGCATCTGCCGGATGGGACGTCGTCAACTTATGGGCCGGGTGGTCAGCCATCGGCGGCCATAAGAATCAACGATCCTAAACTGCCTCTACAACTGGTGAAAAATCCGGAGCTGATCGCTGGTGAGGCCTATATGGATGGACGTTTGGAAATGGTCGATTGCACGATCTATGATTTCCTGAACGTCTTCGCACATAATAAAGATGGTCTGCGCAAGGGACCGATCCGTTCAAAGGTCAAAGCTTGGCAGAAGAAAATTCGCCGCTGGCATCAACGTAACCCGCGCGCTGCCAGTTCAGAAAATGTGAAAGCGCATTACGACATTTCAAATGAGCTCTACCGCCTCTTTTTAGATGCGGATATGCAATATAGCTGCGCTTATTGGCCGTCTTTGGATATCTCTTTGGAAGACGCGCAACTCGCAAAGAAACGACACATTGCCGCTAAACTCGCATTGGCGCCGGGACAGCGCGTTCTTGATATCGGATGCGGTTGGGGCGGTATGGCGATATATTTAGCCAAGGAATATGGCGTGAAAGTCGTTGGAGTGACTTTGTCCACACAACAACACGAGCTGGCGGTGAAGCGTGTGAAAGAGGCTGGACTGGAAGATCAAGTCGATATCCGCCTACAAGACTATCGTGACGTGAATGGGCCTTTTGACCGTGTGGTCTCCGTCGGGATGTTCGAACATGTTGGGATTGGGCATTTCGCAGAATATTTCAACGGCATCAGAGAACTGCTCACAGAGGACGGCGTGGCTCTTGTCCATTCCATTGGCCGCAAAGGCGGACCGAGCACGACGGGGGCATGGATTCGGAAATATATCTTCCCCGGTGGTTACTCGCCGGCTTTATCTGAAACCTTTGCAGAGATTGAGAAAGCAGGGCTTTGGGTGACAGATTGCGAGCTCCTGCGCCTACATTACGGATATACCTTGGCGGAATGGGCGAAGCGATGTCAGGCAAATAAAGAGACGATTGTCGAGATGATGGGGGAGGAGTTCTTCCGCATGTGGGAGTTCTATTTGGCGATATCTGAACTGTCCTTTGTTCACGGTAAGCATATGAACTTTCAAATCCAGCTGACAAAGGATGTGAACGCTTTGCCAATCACACGGGATTACATGGTGGACGAAGAACGCGCGCGGGGGTAAAGCGCGCGAATTATGACGACACCTGCAAATAAACCCGCTCATCTTTTAAACCCGCGCCGCGCCTTTGTGAAACGCAACGGCAAAAAGCTTGTCCGGAAAATCGCGGCTTTTCAAAGCCGTCAGTCCAAAGTGCCCGATACGCCAAAGCTGGCAAATGAACATTTCGATTTCCTCGATAAATTCACGGATAATTGGGAAACCATTCAAGCGGAGGCGAAAGAGGTGCTCAAGTTCCGTGATGCCATTCCGACATTTCATGAAGTTTCGCCTGATCAATATCGTCTTTCGACCGAAAATAACTGGAAGACTTTCGTGTTATTTGGTTTCGGCCAGCGTCTGGAAAAGAATGCGGCTTTAGCGCCCAAGACATCCGAAATTCTTGAAACTGTCCCGAACCTTCAAACGGCCATGTTTTCCATTCTGGCGCCCGGATACCACATCCCTGCGCATAAGGGCGTGACTAAGGGTATCTTGCGCTCTCACTTGGGTCTGATCATTCCAAAAGACCGCGAGAAGTGCCGTATTCGCGTTGATGACACAATCACACCTTGGAAAGAGGGCGAGATTTTCGTCTTTGATGACACATATGAGCATGAAGTCTGGAACGACACAGATGAAGAGCGTGTGATTCTTCTGTTCGATTTTGACCGTCCCATGAAATTGGCAGGCCGCGTGTTGAACAAGACTTTCTTGAACATCATGAAGCTGACGGCATTTTATCAAGACCCGAAGAAAAACCTACAAACGGCCGAAGAACGGCTGGAAGCAGCTATCCGTCAGGCAGATGCGAATATGGAAGCGATGAGCGACCCTGCAGGTTAAGTCTAATGCGGCTGTAGAGACAGGATAAGCCGACCAATTGGTTTATGGGACTCGAGCACGGCTTCTGCATCATTTGCGGCTAAAACCAGTTCAATAATATCTGCGAACTCGCCTGATTGCACGAGATAGCGACCGCTTTCGCGCGGCGCGGCCTTGTCAAAGACCAAAATGGTCCCCAGTGGAAATTCTGAGGCAGGGGGGGCGGTTATGGCGAGCATCTCTCCGCCAGCAACGCTCATCGTAACATAATCATGGGCCTTGGCGGTCTTGAGTTCATCCACATGTGTGGGCCATGCGAAAATCGGTATGTTTCTAATAGGCTTCGATAAATGCCTATGCGCGGGGTTTTTATCCGCGGGCATTTCACCGGATAAGAGCCAGATTGGATCAACATCCAAACCAATCGCGATAGAGGCGAGGGCGGTTTGTCTCGGAACATGGCCGCCACGTTCCCAATTCGCTATTGTAGGCTGGCTGACGCCGCAGCTAGTCGCTAAGGCATTTTGCGACAATCCCAATTCTTTTCTGCGGGATTTCAGCCGATCCGCCAGCGTAGTTCCTGTTGCTTTCACATGTGCCCCCTAACTTTAAAACAGGATAAAAAACTCTTATTTTTAAGTATATCCTGATAAAATGCCGCACTTCGCATTTTATGACTATTCACTGTGAATAACTTAGCTTATGGAGCCGTCGCAGTTAGGAATTTAAACGTCAATGTAACGGCGCACGTAAAAAGCAGTTCGTCGTAATGTTACGAAAATTTTATAAGAAAAACCTATTTTTGGGATGAAACTCCTCCGGGTCGTTCTTATCTAACGCTTAAGGGATCATAGTAATACGCGGTGCCGCCAGGGACGGACGCATCGCACAGACATAAGAGGACCTTATGAAAGGTGATTATTGCACACGCGAGGGCGCGGAACGTTTGAAAGAACAAATCGAAGCTTATTGGGCAGAACGTGGACACGAAGTCCGCGTCAATCTTGTTCAAGGCGGCTTTTTGGCATCCATGCGCTCTGCGCGCACAGATGTTCGTTCTACTCTCGTGAACGGTGTTCCGGCCAAGTCGACAGAAAATTTCGGCTAGAGCCAACTAAATTCCAAAGCCGCTATCCGTAGCGGTTTAGAAGGGCCGGCACGATATCGCGAAAGCGCGATAACCGTGTTCCGGCCCTTAATCGTATTTGGGGTATGGGTGTGTAGCCATAGGTCATAAGGATCGTGTGAACCCCCGCATTATGACCGGCACGCATATCCGGCCAGCTATCACCGACCATCACGGTCCTTGACGGTTCACGATGTCCAGCTGTTTCAAAAATGTGATTTGGCGACGGTTTCTTTCGTGTCGGCTCATCACCTCCCACAATGCTTATAAAATGACGGTCCAATTTCAGCTTCTCTAAGAGCGGCCGCGCCAACCAACCGGGCTTGTTTGTGCAGACGGAGAGTTCTGCCCCCAACTGGCGTAAATCCACTAATGTAGCCTCTACACCCGGAAACGTTTTTGAAAGCTGATCGATGGATTTCGCATAGCGATCCAGAAACTCAGCCTGCATGGCATTGACCTCGGCCTCTGACGCGCGGTCATTCACTGCGTCCAGCGCATCCAGAATCATGCGGCGTGAGCCATAGCCCACCGCGTTTCTGGCTTTGCGGTAATCGACAGGTCCGTGCCCGCGTGCGGCAATCACCTCACTCGTAACGCGAACGAGATCAGGGGCGGTATCCACAAGAGTCCCGTCCAAATCAAAGCAAATGCTGAGACCTGAAAGCGGCTGAGGCGTGATTTTTTTCATATAGCTCTCGATTCTTCCGTGAAGTGAGGCGGATCATGCGCTAGGGCGAGCTAAATTCCTAAAAGAGGTAATTGGACATGACAACCAGACGGGCCGCGATCATTCTTGCTGCGGGCAAAAGTACGCGGATGAAATCCGCACGCTCTAAAGTTTTGCACCCGGTTGGCGGGCGCCCCATGATTGATTGGGTCACGGCGCTGGCACGTGGGGCAGGGGTGGAAAAGATCGTCTGCGTTGTCGGCGAAGGCAATGCGGATGTACGCGCTGCTGCTGAGGCGCAAGGGCTCGACATCGCTATACAAGAACCGCAACAGGGAACAGGCCACGCCGTACAATGCGCGAAGGAGGCGCTGGCAGGATTTGAGGGCCATGTTGTCGTGCTTTATGCCGATACACCGCTGATCTCCGGGCCGACTCTTTCCCGTGTATTTGATGCCTTTGAGACTCATGCGCTGGCGGTTCTGGGCTTTGAAGCCGAAGACCCGGCCGCCTATGGCCGTTTGGTCACGAAAGGGCCTGATCTTCACGCGATTGTTGAGGCGAAAGAGTGTTCCGACGAACAGCTGAAGATCACATTGTGTAATTCAGGCGTCGTGGCAGCGTCAGCGGCTGATTTGTTCTCCGCCTGTGACCGCGTCACGAATGACAATATTAAAGGCGAATATTACCTCACCGATATTGTGGAAATTCTGCGGGGTGACGGCAAATCCGCCACCGTTGTGCATGCCTCTGAAACGGAAGTTCTCGGCGTCAATGACCGGACGGATTTAGCCAGCGCGGAAGCCGCATTCCAAGCTGTCATGCGCGACGCCGCCATGAAAAACGGTGTCAGCTTGAAGCATCCGGAAACTGTTTTCTTCTCTTATGACACCGTACTGGAAAATGACGTAACCGTGGATGCCAATGTTGTTTTTGGTCCCGGGGTCACTGTGCGCCGCGGCGCGACGATACATGCATTCTCTCATCTTGAAGGTGCAGATGTGGGCGAGGGCGCGAATATTGGGCCATATGCCCGCTTACGCCCCGGCACGCATCTGGGCGAGAATACGAAGGTCGGTAATTTCGTGGAGACGAAAAAGGCTGTTGTAGGAAAGGGTAGTAAAATCAATCATCTATCATATGTTGGTGATGCGGAACTTGGCGATGGCGTGAATGTTGGCGCAGGCACGATCACCTGTAATTATGATGGGTACAATAAACATAAAACGACAATTGGTGATGGCGCATTCGTCGGATCTAACAGTTCACTTGTCGCCCCTGTCACAATTGGTGCGGGCGCATTTCTCGGATCCGGTGGGGTCGTTACAAAAGATGTACCGGATGACGCTCTGGCATTGGCCCGCTCCAAGCAAGAGAATAAAGCGGGCTGGGGCGCACGATTCCGGGCTGCGCAAGAGAAACTGAAAGCGAAGAAAAAATGAGTGTCGTCAAAGAAAATGCCGCAATGGCGGCTCTGGATTTTGTCGAAGACGGTATGGTTCTGGGGCTGGGGTCCGGGTCCACGGCTGAGATTTTTATCGACCGTCTGGGTGAGAAGGTCGCCGGAGGTCTGAAAGTCGCGGGTGTGCCGACATCAAAACGCACGGCGGAGTGCGCCATTGAAGCGGGTGTGCCGTTGATCGAGCCGGATAAGGTTGATCGTATTAACCTGACCATTGACGGCGCGGATGAAGTCGATCCGGGTTTTAATCTGATCAAAGGCGGCGGCGCTTGCCTTTTGCGTGAAAAAATCATCGCCCACGCTAGTGATCGCATGTTGGTGATCGTCGATACCTCGAAAATGGTAGATATGCTGGGCCGTTTCCCTCTCCCCATAGAGGTTGACCCCTTCGGCATGGCGCTGACGGCGGAGCAGGTCTTTGACGCGTTGAAAGCAACGGGTTGTGAAGAGGCCCAGACAGTTTTGCGTCAAATGAAAGACGGCTCAGGCCCGCTCATTACGGATGGCGGGAACTATATTCTCGACAGTAAATGTAGGAAAATCCCTAATCCGGCTGATACAGCGCTCGCATTAAGCCAAATCCCCGGTGTCATGGAACATGGCTTGTTCATTGATTTGGCGGATGTCGTCATCGTTGGGGAAGCCGATCATGCGCGTGTGATTGAGCTGTCGCGGGACTGAAACGCTTAACTGGCGAGCCCAACATCTATTGCTGTTCGCAGCCGAATCCCTCCAGTGGATTCTCGAATTCATTCGATGTCGTAGGCGAGTCACATGTTTGGCGTAAGTAGTTCAATTCTCATTGTTTTTGCCTTTGTGTTCAGCTTGGGCATTCTCACATTGGATTTTTCAGTTTTCGAGACATTCAAGCGTCGCTGTGCAGAAATAATTGCCACGCGATTTGGTCTCTATGACGTTTATTTTGATGTGTGTTCTCTGGAAACATTGGAGATGATCCGCTCTTTACGGCATTATGAAGAAGCCTATTGCGACAGCCTTGTTGACGTCGTGGCGGAAACGCTCTCGCTCCCGGAAATGTTACTTATCTTAGGGATGTCTCACCTAAAGGGGCTCTTGAACTATCGGACTGCACCGCTGAACTTAGATGCCCAAGCGAAAATGATCGCAGATTTTTATATTGATGTGGCGCGTTTAAGGTTATGGCATCCATCACCTCCATCCGGGCCAAACGCGCATCGACTATGCAGTCGTTGGCGGCGCCGCCAGAGTTAGGATTAAACCATGGCTGATTACGATTATGATCTTTTTGTTATTGGTGCGGGGTCAGGCGGCGTTCGGGCCGGGCGCTTGGCCGCGCAAATGGGTAAACGTGTCGGCGTTGCAGAAGAAAGTCTTCCGGGCGGAACCTGCGTCGTGCGCGGCTGTGTGCCGAAGAAATTCCTCGTTTACGGTGCGGATTACGGGGCATCTATCCGCGAGGCCGCGCAATATGGCTGGTCCGTTGGAGATGTGTCATTTGATTGGCCGATTTTACGCGACTCCATCCAAAAAGAAGTCTCACGTCTGTCAGGTATTTATTCCACCATTTTGGAAAAGAACGGGGCCACACTTTACCGCGAACGCGCGGAGTTCGTTGACGCGAATACTGTCCGTCTGACCAAAAGCGGAAAAACCGTCACAGCGGAAAAGATACTGGTCGCTGTTGGTGGCTATCCTTGGGCGCCGAAAATTAAAGGCGCTGAACATGCCATTGTCTCTGATGATGCCTTCACACTGGAGACATTACCGGAACGTGTCTTGATTATCGGCGGTGGTTATATCGCCTGTGAGTTTGCGGGTATTTATGCCGGTATGGGCGTGAAAACAACGCAGGCTTATCGTGGCGGACGCTTGCTTAACGGGTTTGATTCTGAAGTTCGTGATGAAGTCGGGCTCGTTCAAACGAACAATAACATCGATGTGAAGTTCAACATCAGCCCGACTGAAATAAAAAAGACATCCGGTGGCTATATCGTGACCTTCGATGATGGATGCAAAATTGGGACTGACCTTGTGTTTATGGCGACAGGGCGGAAGCCCAACACGGATACGCTTGGATTGGAAAATGCAGGCGTTGAAGTGGATGCATCCGGCGCGATCATTGTCGATGAATATTCGCAAAGCTCTGTCAAAAATATCTATGCGGTGGGTGACGTTACAAACCGTGTAAATCTGACACCAGTGGCTATACGCGAGGCGGCCGCCTTTGTGGAGACGGCGTTGAAAGGCAAAAAAGACGCCTATGATCATTCCAATATTGCGAGTGCAGTTTTCACGCGCCCACCTGTCGGAACTGTCGGGATGACAGAGAGCGAAGCCCGTCGCGAATATGGCGATAAAGTCACGGTCTATACGACAAAATTCCGCCCGATGAAAAATACACTCTCCGGTGACCCGCAACGTGTCTTCATGAAATTAATAACGCAGGGGCGGAAAGAAAAAGTCATCGGCATTCACATTGTTGGCGATGATAGCGGTGAAATGATCCAGGCCTTGGGAATTTGCGTGAAGGCGGGGCTGACCAAAAAAGATTTCGACTCCACCTGCGCCGTACATCCAACAATTGCGGAAGAAATCGTGACGCTGAAGCCGCGCGAGATTAATAAGACGACTGTGGTGAGTTAAGGGCGCGAAATGCCCGCAATCGATTAAATATCGATTGCAATGTTGCGCTGAACAGGCTGTGCCTGTTCAGTTCCTTGTCATTTGATACTCAATCAAATGCCTGCACCACCCCTCTGTCTTCGCGGCGTTCAGACATATCCCTCATTGGGGGAGATAGAATCCAATTAAAACCTGCTATCCTCATTTCAGAATTTGAGTTTCCTTATATTTTTCTCTGCTTTTCCTAAGCTTGCCGCAGGTTTGGCGAGTTGCTTCCCTGTTTCAAAGAAAGATAATCCTCACTTTCTAAAACTGTGATATATTAAAGATGTTCTTTCAAACACGGGATAGGCGAGGCCTCGCTTGCCGTTTGGAGGACGATGGGTCTGAGCGCCTGAGTGTGAGAACTTGGGAGGTGCCGGGGCTTTAGGAACGAGAGCCGACCGGTGATTCCAAGTGGGTCAACTCCGGGGTTTATGACTGGCCGTTTCTTCAAAAACCATTGCCGCAGGAAATGTAGGATTGTCTGACAATCAACCCTACGGTCTTCGCGTAAAACATAGCTTTTTCTTCCTTTGGTATTTCCATCGGGAAGACCATTCCTGCGGGCAAGTCCTGCTTTATGACTTAATCTCGGCAGTCACTGGATTGGCTGCAAACTCACCCGCATGCCCATATGACATTTATGCGCTTCAACTTCATCCAAGGGTAGGCAAATTTATCCACAACTGCTATCGCGCCGCTTCACTGACGCAAATCTGTTGCGCGCAAGGACCTGATCATGACCAAATGGACGCCATCCAGCTGGCGCAATAAGCCCGCCAAACACATTCCGACGGACTATCCGGACGTAGATGCGCTGCGTGATGTTGAAACCACATTGAAAGGTTATCCGCCGCTTGTTTTTGCGGGTGAAGCGCGTCGTTTGAAAAAGCGTTTGGGCGACGTCGCCTTGGGTAAGGCCTTCCTGATGCAGGGCGGAGATTGCGCCGAGAGCTTCAAAGAATTCCACCCTGACAATCTTCGCGATATGTTCCGTGTGATGATGCAAATGGCTGTCGTGCTGACATATGGTGCAGGGCAGCCCGTTGTGAAAGTCGGACGGATTGCGGGTCAATTCGGCAAACCGCGGAGTTCACCCGTCGAAGTTCGGGATGGCGTAGAGTTACCGTCTTATCGCGGCGATAATATTAACGGCATGGAATTCGATCCGGCCACGCGTATGCCCGATCCGGAACGTCTGTTAAAAGCCTATGGTCAATCCGCATCAACAATGAACCTGCTTCGGGCTTTCGCGACGGGCGGGTATGCGAATTTGAGGAATATCCATAAATGGACCTTGGGTTTTGCGGATGCGTCAGAGCAAACGGCGAAATATAAAGCGCTGTGTGAGAAAATCGAAGACGCGCTCGACTTTATGGAAGCGTGCGGAGTCACGCCCGAGTCCACGCCGCAAATGGCGGCGACGGATTTCTATACATCCCATGAAGGGCTTTTGCTCGGCTATGAAGAAGCCATGACGCGTATCGATAGTACCACGGGTCGCTGGTACGATACATCGGCCCATATGCTGTGGATTGGTAACCGGACGCGTCAGTTAGACCATGCCCATGTGGAATTTATGCGCGGGATTGAAAACCCGATAGCGATGAAAATCGGTGAAGGCTTGGAGCCGGACGAGTTGATGCGATTGCTGGATGTGTTGAATCCGGAAAATGAGCCGGGGCGTATGACGCTGATCGCGCGTTACGGTCATGACAATGTGACGAATGGTTTGCCGAGCTTGGCGCGCGCGGTGAAGCGGGAAGGACGTCATGTTGTTTGGTCCTGTGACCCGATGCATGGGAACACGATCAAAACGGATAGCGGATATAAAACACGGCCTTTCGACAATATCCTGACAGAAGTCCGTCAGTTCATGCAGGTTCTGCACTCAGAAGGGTGCTGGCCGGGCGGTGTGCATTTCGAAATGACAGGGCAGAATGTCACGGAATGTCTGGGAGGTTCAGCCAGTGCAGTCAGCGAGGCAGACTTGTCTTCTCGCTATCACACACATTGCGATCCACGCCTGAATGCAGATCAAGCGCTGGAACTGGCCTTCCTGATTTCGGAAGAGCTTGGTAGCTATCGAAAAGAGGATGCCGCGCGCTTGGCGGGTTAGATTACCGCTTAATTCAGCGCGTCGCGTGCTGCTTTCCCTCCGTCGATATGAGGGCGGACTATGACTCCGATCTCCATCCATGTCGGCGCGACTGCAACAAGCATTGAGATTAACTGCGCCAAAAACAGAAATGCCATTATCAATAGGGCGATGATGAGGGAGAGACCTACGCGTTCACCCATATCGAAATTATGAAACGGTCCTCTAAATGCCGTAATGGCATAAATGCAGACCATCACAGGCATCGAAATAAAGGAAATGGCGACATAGGCTTGGCCTGAAACATTCACCATAGCGAGCGTTGTCACGATACCGAAGACTGAAGCCGGCACAATGATACCGAATATATAGCGCAATCTGATAACGAAACTGACAGCTGGTTTCCAAGCTCTGAAGATAAATGCGAGTGCACACATCGCTGCGATAAAAAAGAAGGGGTAAATAAAGATCCAGCGTTTGAAGGCTGTCTTTCCTAATTCTTCCTTGTTGAGTTCAGACAAATCCAAAGTGAATCCATCCTTGGCCATGGGTTCAACCAGACTTTCGCCCGGAACGACGGCGAGCATTTGAAACATGGCCGTCATTTCACTGCTCTCGCTGGCCCAGATGAATTGAAGGGCCACGAGAATGCCCATCAAGCCCAGCCAAATTCGGATCGAGGGCCAATGATCGCCGCCCCAATCCGGTAATGTCGCCGCGTCGAAATATTCAGCAGGGCGTCGTATGAGCGTCCAGATGCTCTTCAGGCCCTTAATATTGACACCAAAAATATCGAAGAAAAACTCATCTGAGCCAACGCGCTGCGCGCCTGTCAGATCAGTTGCGATAGAAGGTGTTTGTGTCTCAAGATCTTCCATTCAAAGCCCCAATAAAAAAGCCGCCCTGCAACAGAACGGCTTTCGTCTTAAGCAATGTCAGTAAAAGACTAAAGGTCTTTCAGAGCTGCCGCAGGTTTGAACGATGCCGATGTCTTCGCTTTTGACATCATCATCTTGCCCGTTGCAGGGTTGCGCATTTCGCGGGATGGGCGATGTTTTGCAACAAACTGACCAAATCCTGGAATGACAACTTTTGTGCCGTCGCCTTGCTTCATTTCGTTCGTAACAACTTCACAAAATGCGTTGAGCATTTCGCCAGCTGCAGCCTGAGTTGCGCCTGTTTGCTCAGCCAATGCGCTTACGAGTTCTTTCTTGTTCATCGGAATACTCCCTTAAGATGAAACGTGCCGAATCTTGTGTCGGTCACTTGCGTTAAATCTTAAAGCATCGCGTTAATGAGTCATTAAAAACCGCAGTTTTATGGGGGTTTTCGGTGCTTTTCGAGGTGTTTGATGAGCCATTTCGTTAAGATTTAGAGTTTGGGCAGGGGCTTAAGCCGCTTTTTCGAGGATTTGGAGAGAATCATATGCGCAGTGATTCTCGCGTTTTTCCTTGCAAAACGGGCCTTCAACGGCGTTAAGGGCGCATGTCTGTGAAGTTAAAAGTTGGTCTGATCGGCGCAGGAGTCTTCGCGGGGTATCACGCGAATAAACTCACAGCTCACC
>CAYZGF010000040.1:0-13088 GCA_964477595.1 uncultured Algimonas sp. | reverse complement strand
CGCTCTCTGAGTTTCCAAAGACTTGGGCGACCTAATGGCTGATTTTGACGTTATCGTTATTGGCTCCGGCATGTCCGGTGGCTGGGTCGCGAAGGAAATGTGCGAGCGGGGTTTTAAAGTCTGCGTTATTGAACGTGGCCGCGAAATTGTACCTGAAAAAGATTTCACGGATTTTCAAGAGCCTTGGGAACATGAGCACCTGAATTGGAAGAGCGAGCAGACCAAATCGGAATATCCGATCCAGAGCGAAGTCTACGCATTCCATAATTATACCAAACAATTCTGGGTCAAAGATAACGAACATCCCTATATCGTGCCGGAGGGGCAGCGTTATAAATGGCGTCGCGGGCATCATACGGGTGGTCGTTCGATTATGTGGGGGCGTCAAACTTACCGCTTTTCCGAGATTGATTTTGAGGCGAATAAAAAAGACGGCATCGGTGTCGACTGGCCAGTACGCTATGCGGACATCAAACCGTGGTATGATCATGTCGAGCGCTTTGCCGGTATTTCAGGCTCCATGGAAGGCTTGGACATCTTGCCGGACGGGGTCTTCCAACCGCCGCATGATCTCACCTGTGCTGAGATAGATTTCAAAGCGCAGGTCGAAAGTAAGTTTCCCGGACGCAAAGTCATTCCGGGCCGCGTTGCCAATCTGACTCAGCCAACGGAAGAGCAAATTGCTTTGGGCCGCGGCATTTGTCAGGCGCGAAATCATTGCTTCCGTGGCTGTTCTTATGGCGCTTATTTCAGTTCAAACTCAGCGACTCTGCCGGCGGCGAAACGTACGGGCAATTTGACAATGGTCCATGATCTGGCGGTGCATGAGCTGGATTATGATCCTGAGACCAAGCGCGTTACGGGTATCAAAGGCGTAAATACGAAGACGAATGAGGCCGTGTCTATCACGGCACGGACTGTCTTCCTGAACGCGTCTACAATTCCTACGGCCATGATTTTGCTGAACTCGAAATCGGACTCCATGCCAAACGGATTGGCGAATAGTTCAGGACAAGTCGGTCACAATTTGATGGACCATATCATCTGTGGTCGTGCGTCAGGGATCATGCCGGGTAATGAGGATAAATATCACTATGGGCGTCGTCCCAACGGTATCTACATCCCCCGTTTCCGTAACCACACGGAAGAGGGCGAAGGCTTTATTCGTGGCTTCGGTTTCCAAGGTTGGGCTATGCGGGATAATTGGCAGGCCTCCGCCAGCAGTGCAGGCATTGGTGAGGATTATAAAGCAGCCAATCGCAAACCGGGTGCTTGGCGTTTCGGTCTCGTTGGCTTTGCAGAAATTTTGCCGAACTTCAAAAACCATGTGCGTTTGCATGAAAATAAGACGGATAAATGGGGTTTCCCTGTTCCGATCTTGGACGCCAAACATCGTGAGAATGAAATCGCGCTTGTGCGTCAAGCCGCGCGTGACGGGCAGGACATGCTGCGTCAGGCAGGCTGCACAAATGTGACTGGGGCTGACCCTGAAACGGATATCGGCACACCGCCGGGTGAGGGCATCCACGAAATGGGTACGGCCCGTATGGGCCGCGATCCGAATACATCTGTGTTGAACAAGTTCAACCAGAGCTGGGACGTGCCTAACCTGTTTGTGACAGACGGCTCTTTCATGACATCCGCAGGCTGTCAGAATCCGTCTATCACCTATATGGCCTTCTCTGCTCGTGCGGCTGATCATGCAGCTAAGCTGATGAAAGCGGGTGAAATCTAATTGGCGGACTTCGACGCCATTGTCGTCGGGTCCGGGATTTCCGGTGGCTGGGTTGCGAAGGAATTATGCGAGCGGGGATTGAAAGTTTGCGTGCTTGAGCGCGGCAAGCCGACCGATCCCGCAAAGGATTATTCTGACTTTCTGGAGCCTTGGGAAACCAAGCATTTCGACCGAATTTCCCATGATGTGAAGAAACGCGATTTTTCGATCACAGGGCTCAGTTACGCCCAGAAGGAAAGCAATCGCCATCTCTGGATGACGGATCGCGAACAGCCCTATGAGCGGCTCAACAACCAGAGTTTCACATGGCGTCGAGGCGCTCATGTCGGCGGGCGGTCACTCTTGTGGGGACGCGCGAGCTACCGCCTTTCGGCCTATGATTTCGAAGTCAACAAGGCCGATGGTGAGGGCGTTGATTGGCCTGTGCGCTATGACGATATTGCGCCGTGGTATGACCATGTTGAAAAATTTGCAGGTATTGCCGGAAATCGCGATGGCCTGGCGCAATTGCCCGATGGAGAACATTTCCAACCTGCATTTGAACACACTTGTGCGGAACTGGATCTGAAAGAAAAGCTTCAGGCGACATTTCCTGAACGTCACCTCATTATGGGCCGTGTGGCCCATCTGACGAAACCGACGGCAGAGCAGACGGCTCTCGGACGCGGACAATGCCAAGCGCGCAACAGATGCCATCATGGTTGTTCTTACGGGGCTTATTTTAGCTCAAATTCTGCGACTTTACCTGCCGCTGAACGCACCGGAAATCTGACACTCATTCCGAACAAGGTCGTATCGAAACTTATCCACGATCCCGTCAGCAACCATATTTCGGGCGTAAAAGTCCTTGATACCGAAACAGGCGTCGGGACCACCCATACTGCCAAGATCGTTTTCGTAAATGCCTCGACGGTTGGGACAGCATTAATACTCCAGAATTCAGCAACAGAGCAGCAACCCACAGGTTTGGCCAATAGCTCAGATCAACTTGGACGTAATCTGATGGACCATATTGGCGGGTCACAGGTTGGCGCACAAGTTCCCGGACATCTGGACCGTTACGTGACCGGACGCCGGGCGATTGGGGCTTATATCCCGCGTTATCGAAATTTTCCGAAACAAGAAGAAAGCTATAAGAGGGGATGGGGTTATCAAGTCTATTCCGGGCGAAGGGGCTGGGGTGCAAGGGCCGGTGTTGGAAATGATTTTAAGGCTTCAAACCGTATACCCGGTCCATGGGGTATTATGTTAGATGCCTTTGGGGAGTGCTTACCCTATCCGGATAATACGGTTAGGCCTCACAAGACAAAGACTGATAAATGGGGCCATCCCATCGCGGTTATCAACCTGAACTTGGGAGCTAATGAGAAGGCTCTCATGAAGGCGGCTCATCAAGATGCCATTGATATTCTAAAAGCGGCGGGTTTCACCGGGATGTATCAAGCGCAGACGCCGAGTGACGATTTGGGCACATTTAAAGTTCGAACGCACGAAATGGGCACAGCGCGGATGGGGCGTGATCCGAAAACGTCTGTCTTGAACCGCTGGAACCAATCTCACGATATTCCGAATCTATTCATTACAGACGGCTCTTTCATGACGTCGTCAGCGGTGCAAAATCCGTCCCTGACTTATATGGCATTCTCAGCCCGCGCGGCGAACCATGCGGCAGATTTGTTACAAGAAGGTGTGCTTTAATGGCAGATTTCGATGCAATCGTTGTAGGCTCCGGCATGTCAGGGGGCTGGGTCGCAAAGGAGCTTTGCGAGCGCGGTCTTAAGGTCTGCGTGATTGAACGTGGTAAAAGCACGAAACCAACCGAAGACTACACGGATATGATGGACCCTTGGGATTATCCCAATTTGAATAAGGTCCACGAGTCAGAGGAAAAAGAGCACTACGCGATCCAATCCTCCATTTACAACTGGTCGGCAGACACAAAGCATTGGTGGGTGAAGGACAGCGAACATCCTTATGAAACCGCCGAGGGTACAGAATATACGTGGCGACGCGGGTATCATGTCGGCGGACGGTCGCTCATGTGGGCGCGCCAAAGCTACCGTTTGTCGGCGATTGATATTCTGGCGAACAAAACGGATGGTCATGGTGTGGATTGGCCTATCCGCTATGAAGACCTCGCACCGTGGTATGATCATGTCGAGGAATTTGCTGGCATTTCAGGGCAGGCGGAGGGCTTGGATATTCTACCCGACAGTAAGTTTCTGCCGGTCTTTGAGTTCACTTGCGGTGAGGAACTCGCGCGTGATCGTATTGAAGAGAAGTTCCCGACCCGCCGTATGATCCACGGACGGTGCGCCAATTTGCGTCGCGCGACACCCGAGCAACAGGCACTTGGACGGGGCAGCTGTCAGGTCCGCAATAAGTGCCACAAAGGGTGTTCTTTCGGTGCTTATTTCAGTTCAGTTTCCGCAACACTGCCCGCAGCCGAACGGACAGGTAATTTCACGCTGATGACGGATCAGATTGTGGCCGAGCTGGAACACGATGCAGAGACCAACCGCGTAACGGGCGTGCGCGTGATTGACCGCAATACGAAAGCGACGAAAACTGTCACAGCCAATATCATATTCTTAAATGCATCGGCTATTGCATCCGCTCTTATCTTACAAAACTCAAAATCCGCCGAAAACCCGAATGGTCTTGCCAATAGCTCGGGTATGGTTGGTCGAAATCTGATGGATCATGTGGGCGGGGCTTGGGGCAGTGGACGTATTCCCATGACGCCGGAACTTGCCGAAAAAACGACATATGGCCGCCGTCCGAACGGATTTTACATTCCGCGCTTCCGTAATCATACGGAAGAAGGTGACGGCTATGTCCGCGGCTTTGGCTATCAAGGCGGCGTCCATCGCGGGGGTTGGTCGGGCGATCATGCCGGCGTTGGGAAGGACTTCAAAGCGGGTAATCGAACGCCGGGTGATTGGTATATCTCGATGGGAGCCTTTGGAGAAATCCTGCCGGATGAGCGCAATCGCGTGACGCCGCATCCAACGAAAAAAGACAAATGGGGCCTGCCGCTTCCGCTCTTTGATGCGCGTATGCGTGAGAATGAAATCAACCTTATCAAGCAAGCATCTAAAGATACTGTCGAGCTTTTGAAGGCCGCAGGGGCCGTCGATATTCGCAGTTCCGAAGACTATGACGTACAGCCGTCACGCCCCGGAAACGCGATCCACGAAATGGGGACGGCTCGTATGGGGCGTGATCCGAAAACCTCCGTCCTCAATAAATATCTGCAAAGCCATGACATCCCGAACTTGTTCATCAGTGACGGGTCAGCGATGACATCGGCGGCCTGCCAGAACCCGTCTCTGACCTATATGGCGCTTTCCGCGAAAGCGGCCAATCATGCAGCAGACTTCTATGAAGCCGGTAAAATTTAATGGCTGACTTCGACGCCATCGTTGTCGGGTCGGGCATGTCCGGCGGGTGGTCGGCGAAGGAGCTTTGCGAACGTGGATTAAAGACGCTGGTGCTGGAACGTGGTCCCGATATTGATCCTGCAGAAGATTACACGGACATGCTCGACCCATGGGACAAGAAGTTCCTCGATCGCGTCCGCCCTGAAGAAGCGAACCGCGATTATAAAATCCAAAAAGACGGCTATGTCTTCTTTGAGAGCACAAAACACCTTTGGGCGAATGACCGTATTTATCCTTATACCACAGCACCGGGCACGGATTATCAGTGGCTGCGCGGGCATCACGTAGGCGGGCGGTCTTTGCTGTGGGCACGTATGTCTTTCCGCTTTTCCGATCATGATTTTGGGGCGAACAAAGCGGATGGCGTGGGCGTGGATTGGCCCATCCGCTATGCTGATCTCGAGACATGGTACGATAAGGTCGAGGAATTTGTCGGCGTGTCAGGCTCTATGGAAGGGCTGGGCCAATTGCCGGATGGCAAGTTCCTGCCGCCATTCGAAATGGATTGTGCCGAAGAACTCTTGAAATCAAAAATGGCCGAACATTTCCCGGACAGGACGATGATGGTCGCCCGTGTCGCCAATCTGAAACGCGCCACAGAGGAGCATATGGCCTTGGGGCGCGGGCCTTGCCAAGCGCGTAATCATTGCTTCCGAGGCTGCTCCTTTGGAGCATATTTTAGCTCTAATTCCGCGACACTTCCTGCCGCGCGGAATACGGGTAATTTGACGCTCAAACCTGACTCTATCGTTCATAGCTTGGTCTATGATGATGCAACGGGAAAAGTCTCTGGCGTTCGGGTCATCGACCGCGTCACAAAAGAGGCCAAGACATATACGTCAAAAGTCGTTTTCCTAAACGCATCGGCCATACCGACGGCGTCTATCTTGCTAAATTCCAAATCTGAAAAATTCCCGACAGGCTTAGCAAATACGTCCGATCAAGTTGGACGAAACCTCATGGACCATGTGGCGGGCGCGCAGGTCTATGCGAATATCGATGGGTTGGAAGACCGCTATTATTATGGCCGACGTCCGGCTTGTGGCTATATTCCGCGCTACCGGAATTACCCCGAATATACTGAAGATTACAAACGTGGCTTTGCCTTTCAGGTCTACACAAATCGGGGCAGCTGGAACCCGAATAATGCGGGCATCGGCGCAGATTATAAAGCGCAACAAGCGACGCCCGGAGGCTGGAATATCACGCTGGATACCTATGCTGAGGTGCTGCCCAATCCGGAAAACCGCGTGACTCTGTCTAACACCAAAGACCAATGGGGCTTGGCGGTTCCGCATATGAATGCGAGCCACGGGCCGAATGAATTGGCGCTGTTACAAGCCGGATCGGACGATGCGTTTGATATTCTAACGAAGGCAGGCTTCCGTGATATTCGCCGCAGTGAAGTGAAGCCCACCCAGCCCGGCAACCGCATTCACGAAATGGGCACGGCACGGATGGGCCGCGATCCAAAGACCAGCGTGTTGAATGAATGGAACCAAGCTTGGGACGTGCCTAACCTATTCATTACGGACGGCGCATGCATGACGTCTTCGGCTATTCAAAACCCATCTATTACTTACATGGCGCTCTCGGCGCGCGCCGCCAATCATGCCGCCGATTTGATTGAAAGAGGAGAGCTGTGATGGTGTCACGACGATTTGCTATGGGGGGCACTGCCTCCGCGATTTTGCTTGCTGCCTGTGGCGGAGACAAAGACGCGAAAAAAATTATGACGGATGCCGTGTCGTTCAAACGCAAAGCGGGTCAGCCCAAAGTCGGCATACAAACCTACACAATCCGGAATGCGATGGAGGCCGATACATTGGCCGCCCTTCGCATGCTGAAAGAGGTGGGTTATGATTTCATTGAAACAAATGACCGTGATTTTACTCGCATTCCTATGGATGAATTTAAAGCTGCGGTTGATGAGGTTGGCTTTGAAGTGCCCTCTACGCATATCGGTTTTGAAGTCATTTATAAAAAGCCGGAGGAGGCGATTAAGGCGGCTCAGACTCTGGGCTGTGAATATGCCGTCTTGTCATGGACGCCCGAACCATACCGGACCACCGAAGGCTATATGAATATGGCCAAGCGGTTCAATGAAGTCGGCGAGATGATGCTGCAGGAGAATTTGCGTTTTGCCTATCATAATCACCATTTCGAATTTTGGGAGATTGACGGTCCCCGGACCGGCATGGAGATCTATCTCGAAGAAACCGATCCGGACAAAGTCTGGTTTGAATTGGATTTGTTCTGGACGGCATTGGGACGGCAGGATCCACCTGCATTGTTCCGAAAACATCCGGGACGTTTCAAGCTCTGCCATATCAAGGACATGCGCACGGCGGCTTTGGTGAATTTCCAAGAAGGCAATCTGGATTTTGGCACAATCCATGAGGGGTTAATGGTCAATGTGGGGACGGGCGATTTACCGTTTGAGACGTGGTTGCAGATGAGCGATGTTTCGGGGATAGAATATTTAATTACGGAACATGACGCGCCGCCAAATCCCTTGCGCGAATCCGTTGCGAAGAGTCTACAGACCGTTCGCGGATACGACCTTTAGCCTAAACTTCTAACCGATTGCAGGCCTGCAATGACGCAGGCTTGCCCGTCATGCGTTTCAACTTCGCGGCCCATAAAGTCTATTGCACGGGCATATCGGTTCACGGCGTGTCCATCGCCAATGATATGGATTGGACCTGCGGGCAAAATATCTATTGCTGCGGCGCAGTCTTCGCCTGTTAACAGGCCCGACAAATAATCAGCAGAACGCGCTGCGGTAATGTCACCTGAGAGTTGAAGGTTGCGGACCGACATCAACATCTGAGTCAGAGCAGGGCGGGGCGATCTCTGCATAGCCTGTAAGCCGCGTTCAAATTCACCTGTTTCATGTGAGGGTGTATCTGCCCCTCTGGTCAGCATTGAATATGTGTTCAGGACTTCGAAGGTCTCTCCCGTCACACCCGTCAAAATATTGGTAATTGCGCCGTTCTCGATCGTCAGCCATTTCGTGTGCGTTCCCGGTGTGCAAAGAATACCGTCCCGCAAGCCCGTCAAGGCCATCCATCCAAAGGCCTGCATATCTTCGCCACGAACCGTGTCGAAATATCCGTGGGGTCCGGACGTAATGGATGTTCCCGATAGAAAGCTACAAGGCAGTCCATAATCTGTGACCAAGCCTGTTTGGTGAAGATCAGAAAGGCGAGCCGGCGTCGGCGCATAGTCTGTCGTCAGCCATCCAATAGTTGATGTCACGGCGCCGCAGAATAGGGCCTCAGACACCCCGTGCTCTTCAATCCAAGCTTTGGCGACAGCTTCAAAAACAGCTGCGCAGTCCGGCGTATCTTTCGCCCCGACTACACGCTTCGTATCTAAGATTTCCGGCGCTAGACTTGTTCCGCGAACGCAGAAAAGCCGACCGGAGCTGTTGCCCCAATCCGCTAAGATTACTGTGTCCAATCTGCCGCTCATGCGGCGGGCTTAGCGCCTAATTCACGCTGGCGGAATAGTTGATATCGAGCGGATGGGCGACAAGCATGGCCCAATAGGTCGAATAGGTGGTGGTGGGTTCATAGACCAAAGCAAGTCCGAACTGACTGACATCGTCCCGCAATAGATTCTCATTATGGCCCGGTGACTTCTTCCAAGCCTCAAAGACGTCTTCCCAACTCATCTGACCCGTGGCGACATTCTCTCCTGCGATGGAGAAATAATAGCCTTGGCGTTGAACCCGGTCGCCATGTCCCGACCCGTCCGTGCCTGTATGGCTGATAATTCCGGCAGAGGCGAGATCGCGTGCATGGACTTCCGAGGCGCGGTTCAACCGTTCGTCATAGGTGAGGGCGGGGAGGCTCTTTGAAATCCGATAGGCATTCAGATCCGCCAGCGCTTTGTCGAAATCCAGAACTTCCGGTTCAACCCGTGGGAAGACGGGCTCAGCGCCAAAGCCATTGTTGAGACGGCATTGCATGTCCGGTTTCGTGACATCAGGTTGATAAATGACAGTGCCGCGACAGGTCTGGCTATCGGCTTTGCAAAGCGCTTCGCAGGCCTCAAGAGACGTCACAGCATGTACGGAATATGTGCCGTCATCGGCGTCAAATGATCCAAACGAACTTTGCCCAAGCTCCGGTGCGGCAAAGGCCAAGCCTGCCGTCACAAATAAACCGGTAATTGCGGCGCTGCCCCGCAGCCATGCTTTCGTTCCCATATGCTCAACCTAGGCATTTTCAAAAATCTACAAAGGTTGAATGACAGTGAAAGTCTTAAAACAGGCTAAATTCAGGATTAAGTCTTGGTCAGGTTATGTTAACGCCCTGCGGATTGGCCTGATGATCCGCCGCCTGATGCGGCGTCGCGTTCGCCGATGAACGCCGTGCTCATCTCTTCATAAAAGGCGGCGAGTTCTTGCGCGCGCCCGTCATCAATATTCGGATCAGGCGCGGAGAGGGCGTTATAGGGAAGGTCTTTATGGGCGTTTCGCATATAGGCTTTCCAAATATCGACAGGCATCAATCCGCCCGTGATTTTCCGCATTGATGAGTTGTCATCATTGCCGAGCCACACACCAGTCGTCATTTGGGATGTAAAGCCAACAAACCAGGCGTCGCGGTAATCTTGGGATGTGCCTGTCTTGCCACCGGCTTGGCGCTTGCCGAGCTTTGCGCCGTGGCCTGTTCCTGTCTCAATCACGTCGCGCAACATAGATGTCATCTGCCGCGCATAAGGGACGGGATAAACGCGTCGTCCGGCGACTGTGCGGCGCTTGTAAATCGGCAGGCCCGACGTGTCTTTTATCTCTGTGATCAGATGCGGTGGGCGTAAGAGACCTTCATTGGCAAAGACGGAATAGGCGTGGGTCATTTCCTGTAAGGTGACTTCCGATGACCCTAGCGCCAGCGAATATTCCGGACGCAACTCGCTCTTAATGCCGAAGCGATTAGCCAGCGATGCCACTTGGCTCGGCCCGACTTCTGCTGTGATCTGCGCGGCAATTGTATTGATAGACAGCTTCAACGCTTCGCGAACCGTCATTGGACCGCGGTAGCGACGCGTGTAATTTTCCGGAGACCAATTCCCAATCGTTGTGGGTTGGTCAATGCGCACAGTGCCGGGGGTGAAGCCGTTTTCCAGTGCGGCCGCATAGGAGAACGTCTTGAAGCTCGATCCGGGTTGGCGTTTGGCTTGTGCGGCGCGGTTGAATTTTGACGCCCCGTAATCACGCCCGCCGACGAGTGCGAGTATGGCACCGTTCTGATTATCTATAGATACCAACGCCCCATCACCGACTTTCTTGCGCGCGCCGGATTTGTCCAAAATATCGGTGAGGGTTTTGTGGGCGAGCTTTTGTTTCTCCGTATCAATCGTGGTGGTGATGATGAGGTCTTTTTGATTTGCGCTGACCAAATCCGGTGCCTGTTCGGCGACCATGTCGAAAATATAGCCAATGATATCCGCACTGATCAGCGGTTCAGCATCTTCCGCTAGAACAGGTGGGTTATCAATCGCGTCCTGCAATTGCGCCCCCGTAATCATGTCATTGGCGACCATGCGGCTGAGCACGAGTTGAGACCGGTTGAGGGCGCGATCATAATGTTCTGACGGATTATAACGGGACGGCGCCTGCGGTAGACCGGCCAGCATGGCGGCTTCGGCTAGATTAATGTCACGCGCGGACTTCCCGAAATATTTCTGTGCGGCGGCTTCCACGCCAAAGACGCGCGGGCCCATCGGGATGCGGTTGATATAAAGTTCGAGGATTTCAGGCTTGGACAATACGGCTTCCATATCGCGGGCGAGTACGGCCTCTTGGAATTTCCGGCGATAGGACTTCTCCGGCGAGAGCACGATATTCTTCACCAGCTGCTGCGTCAGGGTCGATCCGCCTTGGGTCTTTTCGCCTGCGCGGGTGTTCTCGAACAAAGCGCGCAAGATCGCTTTATTGTCGATCCCTGCATGTTCATAGAACCGCTCGTCCTCAATCGCCAGGAAGGCATCCCCGACATAGCTCGGCATCTGGCCCAGTTTCATGGGCCTGCCGATATAGGGGCCGCGATGGCCAATCTCGTTCCCGTCCTTATCCAACAGCGTCATATTGGGCTGTAGGTTCAACTGCCACATTGTCCGCTTGTCGGGCAGGGATGGAAGGTCCTTCAAAAGGTAATGACGGGTCTGGAAATAGGCGAGGGCCACGAGAGCAGACAGCACAGCCAAGACGATCAGTGCAATCGTCCGGCGCTTTCGTTTCCGAGAGGTTTCCGCCACCTCAACCGGATTTATGTCTGCACGATATGTTGGCATCGTCTCCTTTCGCCCGTAAAGGCCCCACATGACTCAAAGCTCTAAGCCAGATGCGCCCTTTTGGAAAACCAAAAATATGGCGGAAATGAGCCGGACCGAATGGGAAAGCCTTTGCGATTCCTGTGGTAAGTGCTGCTGCATCCGTTTGGAAGACGAAGATACAGGTCAGATCTATATTACTGACGTTGCGTGCAAGCTGTTCAATCCGAAGACCTGCCGCTGTGGAGACTACGCCAATCGCTCCAAACTCGTGCCGGATTGCGTGACGCTGACGCCCGTTAATGTGGACCAGTTACACTGGATGCCGCAAACCTGCGCCTATCGTTTGGTGGCCGAAGGGAAGGATTTACCGGAATACCACCATCTGGTGTCAGGCTCGCGCGAAACGATCCACGAAGTCGGGATGAGCGTCCAAGACGCGGTGACGATTGAGACATTGGTCGAGGAAGACGAGATCCCAACACGGATCGTCATCTGGCCGGGGGAGCCGGATATAGATTGAGGCATTTTAACGGGGTCACACCGACACAGCCTAACGGGCTGTCCGGTGCCCATACCCTGAAGGTCGAACACTGAGCAGATGCAAGTTTTTAACAGCTAAGGTCTCGGAATAGGTACCGGGCAAACTTCGTTTGCGGCGGTATGACATATATCGTTGATTTGGTGTCTCTACCTTTTCGTTTGTCTCTCAATTCTTAATTATTAAAGTGGGATGTTCGCGTGGGTGGTCAGGCTCTGGTGCAAACCAGCGTTAAATAATATGTTTTCGAGCCCTCCCAGCTTATTGCTAGAAAGCCCCACGCGACGACGCCTTTTCGCACTAACGGCCTAGCTGGACAGTCGGGGTCCAATAAGCTCGCGTCAGGCCACCCAGATTGACGGACGTTACTCCGCCGCTCCCAATGACAAGCGTCGCTTCCTCCCGATCAGGTCAACGTGCACATGACCGCCCGTTGGAAGAAGACAAGAGTAAATATGACTCACAAAACACAAAGTGAGGACGCATCTCTTGAAGAAAATTATAAGCGATTGAAAAGATGAAGTTTTGTTTTGTATGAGCACATGCCAAAACATTGATGAAGTTTTGAGAACTCTAATATTATGTCACACCGACGCGAGCTTTGCTCGCCCGGTGCCTATACCCTGAAGGTCAGGAGAGTTCCGAAGTTTTCACGGCATGGGCACCGGGCGATCCTAGCGGACCGCGTCGGTGTGACTGCTTAGGCTATGGTAACCACCGCAGTCTCAGTCATATCCTGACGACCCAAAACGCGATTAACAAATTTCGCAAATCGACCCTGACTCGGCGTCCGCGGATCAAGGCTTCCAAACCAGAGCAGGGCGAAGAGGCTCCATCTTGAAAGAGCAGACGTGGGAACCATAATAAGGATAAAGTCTATTTTATGTTTGAGGGACCAAGGTGTTTCAGCTTTTGGTTCGTCCTGTCTCGCCCACTCCCCGATCGCTTCGTGAAAGCGTGCTACTGCGCCTGAGTTTTCTATAATATAGTCGAAATATGGCAGTATAAGAATACCAGCAAAAGGCAGGGTCAAAACGTAAAACACTATACACAGAACCAGAGTGCGTTTCCGTCTTCCAACTTC
>CAYZGF010000039.1:0-13174 GCA_964477595.1 uncultured Algimonas sp. | reverse complement strand
GAGCCGACGCCATGGTCCAACGCTGGCCATACTGGTGGGACAGACGGGCCGCTTCTTCAAAAACCACCGCCGCAGAGTTTGCGTTTTGGATCCATTGAATTTGTCCTTAGACAAATTCAATGGCCCGAGGCGCGGTCTTTTGTAAAACACTTTTCCCTTCTGGTATTCCATCAGAAGACCAACTCTGCGGGCACGTCCTGCTTTAATAAAGATCTCGGCAGTTACTGGATTAGCTGCAGCTAATTTCGCATGTCTGCTTCACAGGCATCTTTACTCATTCAACTATTTCCGTCAGGAGGCCCCCATGAAATATATTGGTTATGTCTTACTTTTGCTGAGCGGTGTTGCGGGTTATTTGGGCGTTCGCGTTTGGTTCGTTGTCTTGCTGGCATTGCTGTCGGCCTTCGTCTTTACATCCGCGCGGCGCAAAAACTTGAAAGAGACGCCGCAAGCGCCGGATAAGAACATGTTGATGGACGGGGCTTACCTGTTCGTTGGGCAATTGCTGATCATGTTTGCGATCTACCTGTTAGGCGTCTTTATCGCGAGTCCGGGCGGTGAATTCTTTGGCGATTTCCTCACTGGGAAACAGGCTGGACCGGAAGGCGTGACCGGCGAATAGCGTCAAAGGCGAAAACGCCGACGCCGAGCCAAATAAAGCCGAAACACCAAGCGTGTGCTGGCGTAAAGGTCTCGCCGTAATAGACAGCGCAGCCAAACTGCATTGTAGGTCCGATATATTGTAAAATGCCGAGGGTTGAGAGCGCTATGCGGCGGGCTGCAAAAGCGAATGCGAGAAGGGGGAGAACCGTAAGAGGACCTGCCAGTATTATCAGCAAATCCGTCTTCGTATCATGTGCGCCCCACGCCAGACCCGTTTGGGTTGAGATGTAATATAGAACCGCTATGGCCGGTATAACGATCAGAACGACTTCGATAAACAAGCCGGGCATAGCCCCAATATCGATTGATTTGCGAAGGACGCCGTAGATCGTGAAGCTGACGGCCAAGAATAATGAGATGCCCGGAAAGACACCGCCTTTAATCGTCAAAATGGCGACGCCAATAAAAGCGAAGGCGATGGCTAAGGCTTGCAGCTTTGAGAGTTTTTCTTTGAAAAAGACAACAGCAACAAGGACATAGAGAAGGGGGTTTATGTAATATCCAAGGCTACCTTGGAAAATTTGGTCAATCTGTATCGCCCAAATATAGACGCCCCAATTCGCGGCGAGCGCGATAGAGGCAATGAACAGCAAAGCGAGTTTCTTCTTATCTTTGAAGGTGCGTAATGTTTCGCTGATCTGCTTGCGAAAGAGCAAGATTAAGAGACCAAAGGGAATGGACCAAACGATGCGATAGGCCAGGATTTCCAAGGCCGGAACATGTTTCATTGCAACGAAATAGATCGGAAACAGGCCCCAGATTAGATAGGCCGTCATGCCGGAAAATAATCCGGCACGACTCTCGCCTATTGGGGCGCTATGTGAGGGTCCTGACATGTGTCGGCCTTGTCACTTCTATGCGGTGTTGCCAAGCCGTATTCTTGAGGTTGGATAATGCAGGGATAGCTTGACACGGAGGCTGTATTCGCTAGGTAGCCGCTTCAATTACGGGAAGGTGTGGTGCCGCCGTTGTAATCGCTGCCTCGAGGTGAGGTGAGCCGGGCCACGTCGAAACAGAAAGGACGCACATGTCTAAGCGTCATTCAGCCAAATATAAAATTGATCGCCGTATGGGCGAAAACATCTGGGGACGTCCTAAGTCACCGGTCAATAAGCGCTCTTATCCTCCGGGACAGCACGGTCAAAACCGTCGTGGCAAGCTCTCTGACTTTGGTACGCAGCTTCGTGCCAAGCAAAAGCTTAAAGGCTATTACGGCAACATCACGGAAAAACAGTTCCGTAAGACATATGACCAAGCCACACGGATGAAGGGCGATGCTTCTGAAAACCTAATTGGTTTGCTAGAGCGTCGTTTGGACGCCGTCGTTTACCGCGCGAAATTCGTGCCAACTGTCTTTGCCGCACGTCAGTTCGTCAATCACGGCCACGTCCTCGTCAACGGCAAAAAGGTCAACATCCCGTCTTACCGTTGTAAAGAAGGTGACGTCATTGAAGTCCGTGAGAAGTCACGCACTATGGCATTGGTTCTCGAAGCGCTTGAGTCATCAGAACGCGAAGTTCCTGACTATGTATCTGTTGATCCAAAGGCGATGAAAGCAACCTTCACACGCACACCGTCATTCGACGAAGTGCCATATCCGGTTGTTATGGAGCCAAATCTGACAGTGGAATTCTACTCTCGTTAGAGAGCTTTCACGAGACGAAATTCAAAGCCCGCGTTGTTCGTCCAACGCGGGTTTTTTTATGCGCTAAAGACCGCGTTCCCAGACGATGCGGTAGGGTTCGCCTTCTGGTACGCCAACAACATCTTGCTTGAAGTGGTAAAATCCACCTTGGCTGAGCACAAAGGACTCAACGCCACTCCGACGTTTAGTCCGTGTATTAAAAGTACTGACAACGTCGCAGTCAAAGACCTCGACAATCCAAGCGCGGCGGCACTGTACAATATCCAAATTCGCATAAGCGCCTTTGGGAAGATCATATTTGATCATGATCGACTGACCCGGCTTCATATAGGCGCGGTCCATATGAAAGAGTTTCACATAAGGCCCAAAGATATTGTAAAAAGCTGACTCGCGGTCAAAATCATAGGTTTGCATCGCGGCAGAGTCGCCGGAGGCAAATTTCAAGATTTGTTTGGGCTGCACAAAGGCCGGAATATAATGAAGGGCGACATATATCATACCGCCGCCAAAAAGCAGAGACACGCCTGAGAGGAGTGTCCGAAGGAGGCCCATCTGCTTCCTTTGACGGATCGCCGTGCGATCGTTCAAATATTCAGCATGGAATCCGCCAACGGTCGCCTTGCGCCGTGACTTATTTTTCAATCCAAATCGGGCCATGTGCACCCTCCCAACAGCTCGCCCCCACAGCAAGGTTGAAAGGGGAATAGCAAGTCGGGGTTAGGTTAGATTTAATTCCGCATTAGCGAGGGATTAACCATGGCTTGATCTGCGGTCTTGGATCTGACGCGTTCCCAGACAAGCCGATATGTGTCCGTAGGAGCCAGACCATTCACACGATGGCGGAAATGATAAAAGCCGTCATCGCCCAATGTGAAAGTTGCAATGCCACGTCCCGGCCCCTTTTGGCTGGTAAATTGGCTGATGACTTTACAATTAAAAATTTCAATAACCCAAATTCTTCGACATTGTACAATATCGAGATCCACCGTCGTTGTTTGGGGAATGTCGAATTTAATCTGGATAGTTTCGCCGCTACGCATGTAAGCGCGGTCCAAAGCGAAAAGTTTGAAATAAGGTCCAAGAAGTTTTTCGAAAGCAGACGGTGGTTTAATATCGAACTCTGTTATTCCTTTTGGGATCGTCTCAGTTTCAGTTGCAAATCTAATTGTTTTGCTGGGTGAGGCCAGCGCCGGAATATAGTGCATCGCAACATAATACATGGATGCCGCGAACAGTAGGGAGATGGCCGAAAAGACAACTCTGGGAAGTCCGAGGCGTTCACGCTGTGGCTGTGGATGATATGCTTGCCTATCGTGTTCACGACTGGATTTCAGCTGTACTCGCGAAAAAGACATGACTATTCACCTTAAGAAGCAATTGCAACCTAAGGTTAATGCATGATGGTTAGTATTTGTTTAAAACTCTAATAGCGGACTTTTACTAAGCCGCTGTTTCTATGCCTTTTTCGGTGAGCATGGTCTTTAACTCGCCATTCTCGAACATTTCCCGTACTATATCGCAACCTCCAATGAACTCACCTTTGACGAAAATCTGTGGAATTGTTGGCCAATTATTGAAGTCTTTAATGCCTTGGCGGATCTCCATATCTTCCAATACATTGACGCTGGCATAGTTCACGCCGAGATAGTCAAAGACTTGAACAACAGTGGATGAGAACCCGCATTGCGGAAAGACGGGCGTGCCTTTCATGTAGATGACAACCTCGTTTTCGCTCACGGTTTTGGCGATTTGCTCTTGTGCAGACATATCGGGAATTCCTGTATCTTGTTCTGACCTGAAATGGGACGAAATATACAAATTTCAACCCTTGGCACCCTTTAAGCGTCAGGGGTCTGAGTTTCGAGTGCGAGCGCGTGTAACTGTCCATGCGCGCCGTCCATACTGCCTTTGAGTGCTGCATAGACCATCTGATGCTGCGCGACGCGGGATTTCCCGACGAAAGCCGCACTGGTTACGACGGCCTTCCAGTGATTATTATCACCGGCCAGATCTGTCATTTCAACAATGGCGTCGGGCAGGGCATCTTTGATGAGTTTGACGATTTCATCCGCTGACATTGCCATTTTAACTGTCTCCGAACATTAATTCCGGCAGCCAAGCTTCATTTGCGGCGCGAAGACTCTCGAGTGAAACATCGAATGCACCATCCGCTTGAATACGGTCGCCTCCGACGCTTCCTACGACTTGTGCCGCTATGCCTTTGGCTTTGGCGGTGGACAGGACAGGGTTTACAGAATTTTTCTCTACGGCGAGTAAGTAACGCGCCTGGTCTTCGCCGAACAGCCAGCCATGACGTTTTCCGTTCGCTGGACCGGAGAGGGCCATGCCCAAATCACTCCCAAATGCCATTTCGCACGCAGCGACAGCCAATCCGCCGTCGGACAAGTCATGCACAGCATTCACACGGCGATTACGGATGAGTTTACGAACATAGTCGCCGTTCAATTTCTCAACCGACAGATCAACGGGTGGCGGCGCACCATCTTCGCGAGAGAGGATTTCAGACAGGTAGATAGAAGAACCTAACCATCCTGTTGTTTCACCAATTAAGATGAGGGTGTCGCCTTCTTTTGCGCCTTTAAGAGTCGCAAACTTATGTAAATCCGGAATAAGTCCGACCCCGCCGACAGCCGGGGTGGGTGGAATGGCCTGACCATTTGTCTCGTTATAAAGAGACACATTTCCGGACACGACCGGATAATCAAAAGCGTGGCAGGCCTCGTTCATGCCCTCTAGCGCCCCAACAAATTGGCCCATGATTTCAGGCCGCTCAGGGTTGCCGAAGTTCAGGCAGTCTGTAATCGCAATTGGGTCAGCGCCGACACAGGTCAGATTGCGCCATGTTTCGGCAACGCATTGTTTGCCGCCTTCATAAGGATCAGCTTCAACGTAGCGCGGCGTACAGTCCGTTGTTATCGCGATGGCTTTGTTTGATCCGTGAATACGGACAATTGCCGCGTCGCCACCGCTTTGGCTGCTATCGACCGTATCCGCCATGACATGTCGATCATATTGCTCCCAAATCCAACGCTTTGACGCGATATTGGGTGAGGTCATGATCCGTAAAAGCGCGTCATTGTAATCTTGCGTCTCGTGAAGGTCTTTAGCTTCCAAAACCGGACGGGGTTCTGTCTTCACATGTGGCCGGTCATAATTTGGTGCGTCATCCGCGAGTGGTGCAATCGGAATGTCACAGACTTTCTTGCGGTTATGCTTAAGTACCAATCGGCCCGTATCAGTTGTCTTCCCGATTTGGGCGACATCTAATTCCCACTTCTCAAAAATGTCGAATGCCAGTTGCTCTTTGCCCGGTTGAATTACCATCAACATGCGCTCTTGGGACTCAGATAGCATCATCTCATAAGCCGTCATATTGGGTTCGCGCTGCGGGACTTTATCGAGATTAAGCTCAATCCCGACGCCGCCCTTATCGGCCATCTCAATGGAGGATGATGTCAGTCCTGCTGCGCCCATATCTTGGATCGCGATGATGGCATCAGTCTCCATAAGTTCGAGACAGGCTTCGATAAGCAGTTTTTCCGTGAAAGGGTCGCCGACCTGGACTGTTGGACGCTTTTCTTCGCTATCGTCATCAAATTCAGCGGACGCCATAGTTGCGCCATGAATGCCGTCACGGCCTGTTTTGGAGCCCACGTAAAAGATAGGATTACCGACACCTTTGGCGGCTGAGTAAAAAACATTATCGGCACGAGCCAGACCAACACACATCGCATTGACGAGAATATTGCCATTATAGCCTTTGTGGAAATTCGTTTCGCCGCCGACGGTTGGGACGCCAACGCAGTTTCCATATCCGCCGATGCCGGCCACAACGCCTGAAACGAGTTGCTTTGTCTTCCAATGTGTCGGTTCACCAAAACGTAAAGCGTTCATCAGGGCGATAGGACGTGCGCCCATTGTGAAGACATCGCGCATGATGCCACCAACGCCTGTCGCTGCACCTTGGTAAGGTTCAATGTAAGACGGGTGGTTATGGCTTTCCATTTTGAAGATGATCGCATCGCCATCGTCAATATCAATCACACCTGCATTTTCGCCGGGACCTTGGATCACGCGGTCACCTTTGGTCAGGAATTTCGCGAGATGGCGGCGGGAGGATTTGTAAGAGCAATGCTCTGACCACATGACAGAGAATATGCCAAGCTCATTCAAATTCGGTTCGCGGCCTAGACGGTCCAGAATGATCTCATATTCGCTCTCGGAAAGGCAATGTTCAGCCACGCTTTCCGGAGTCATTTCAGATTTCTTACGGGCCATCTTAAATCGTCTCCAAGATGGATTTGAATAGGTCTAAACCATCAGTCCCGCCATGCATGGGATCAATGGCACGTTCAGGGTGAGGCATCATGCCGAAGACATTTCCGCCTTCATTCACGATACCTGCGATGTCATTTAGTGATCCGTTGGGGTTGTCCGCATAACGGAAAAGGACCTGGCCGCCTTTTTCAATCCGGCTAAGTGTGTCCTTATCGGCGAAATAATTGCCGTCATGATGGGCTACCGGGAATGTGACCTCAGATTTTGCCCCATAATTGCGCGTAAAGCGTGACTCGGAGTTTTCGATCTTTAAGCGTTCAGGGCGACATACGAATTTTAGGTTCTTATTCCGCATTAATGCACCCGGCAGCATTCCGGCCTCTGTGAGTATCTGGAAACCGTTACAAAATCCTGCCACGGCCAGACCGCGTTCCGATTTAGCTTTAATATCCCGCACAATGGGAGAGCGTGATGCGATAGCGCCGCTTCGGAGGTAATCGCCGTAAGAAAATCCACCCGGCATCACGACAAAACCTATGCCCGCAGGAAGCTCGGTTTCACGGTGCCAAACGATAAGAGGCTTCCGCCCCGTGACTTTTTCCAAGGCAACCGCTGCGTCGCGATCACAATTGGAAGCGGGAAAGCGAATAACGGCCGTTTGCATGGCCTAGTCTTCCAACCGCATTTCGATGCGGTAGTTTTCGATGACAGTATTTGCGAGCAGTTTTTCACACATCTCTTTGACGCGGGCCTCAGCAGCTTCTGCGTCTGTGCCGGACAGATTTAACTCAATAACCTTACCCTGCAAGGCGCTTTCGACTTCATTAAAGCCGAGATCGTTGAGGGAACGGGCAATCGTACGACCTTGTGGATCGAGAACACCGGGTTTTAGACCGACATAGACGAGGGCTTTCATCTGCTTATCCTTTAATCGTCGTTTGACACGACCGAGAGATTCGGCGCGGCTTTATTATTGGCTTCCTTCAGAATGCCAAGGCGAGTGGCAACTTCCGTATAGGCTTCGGTGACTTCACCGAGATCGCGACGGAAACGGTCTTTATCCATTTTACGGTCAGTTTCCCGGTCCCAGAGGCGACAGCTATCAGGGCTGATTTCATCAGCAAGAACGACTTGATGGGCCATTCCGCCACTGTCGAGTTGAACATCCAAGCGCCCAAATTCGATTTTGAAGTCAATCAGCTTAATTCCAATCCCGGCAAACATGCCTTGGAGGTAGTCATTGATCCGCAATGTCATTGCGATCATCTCATCCACTTCGGCGTGACTGGCCCATCCAAATGCATGGATGTGCTCTTCGGCAATTAGAGGGTCACCAAGATCGTCGCGTTTCAAGCAAAATTCAACGACGGCACGAGGCAGTTTAGTGCCTTCTTCAAGGCCAAGGCGCTTCGCCATCGTACCTGCCGCGACATTCCGGCAAATGACCTCGAGCGGGATGATTTCAACCTTCTTGATCAACTGCTCACGCATGTTCAGGCGTTTGATGAAATGCGTTGGAATGCCGATCTCGCCCAAACGGATCATCACAAATTCGCTGATGCGATTATTCAGAACGCCTTTTCCATCGAGAATGGCTTTCTTTTGGGCATTAAAAGCTGTTGCGTCGTCTTTAAAATATTGGACGAGCGTGCCCGGCTCTGGCCCTTCATAGAGAATCTTGGCTTTGCCTTCGTAAATCTGTTTGCGGCGGCTCATAATTGGCTCCGGCCCAATAAGGACATTCTTGGATGCGAGTCAGCCCCGCGCCCCGTTGCCGATGCCTTAACCCCTTCAGGCCTTGGTCACAATGCGGCCAAGCTTAGATTTTGAGGATTTTGCAGCTTGAAGCGGTAGGGGCGGAGACATACATGTGGAGAAAGAAGTTCAATCTTATCAGGATACTTAAAATGAGCACATTTGACGAACGCGGAAATGCCCAAGAAACAAAATTCGTTCTGGACGCGGCAAAAGAGTTCAAAGCCGAGGCGAAACGTAACAAGGCGTTAGGTCATTGGGCCGCTGGCCTAATGGGTAAGTCAGATGCTGACGCGGATAAATATGCCCTCGAAGTTATTATGGCAGACATGGAAGAAGCCGGAGATGACGATGTCTTCCGCAAGCTCCGTAAGGATTTAAGTGCCGCAAATTGCGATATTACGGATGAGGGCATTCGCGACCGTATGGCGGCAGAGTTAAAAGCTGCACGCGAAGATGTCTATGGCGGCTAAACCCGTTTAGACAGGATTATTGGCTTCGGGGCAGGTTAAGTCAAAGCTCGGCTGATTTTGTTGCGCTGCGCCCTGCAGGTTACGGATATGCATGGCCATTGATCCCGCATCATAGGTCATGTTTACGCATCCTAGTGTCTGCTTCGTGTCGCCGTCGATAATGGCTGCAAAGCCAGTGACGCCCAACCACATATTATATTGCTGAACGAGACCACGGTCGAAGACCAAATGCGCGTTTCGTTCGCCATTCCCGGCGCCGATATCGATATGTACATATTCGATGCGGGGGTCCGCCAAATTATTAAGGGCTTGGCCTAAGGCAGGTTCCACAATTTTGCACGGCGCGCAATAATCCGCGCGGAACATCACGACATACACATCGGGTGTTGCGGTTTGATAGGCATTACTGACGCTTCCGAACCCCAAAGTGAGTGCAAGTGCAGCAAAACCGGCTTTTACGTAGTTCTTCATGAGCCGTCCTTAGCATCTCCGTATGAACTGCAGGTGAAATCCGCAGTCACGAATAGGTGAGTGCGGATTGCTTAAGAGCATAAGAAAAGCCCGAAACCGCGTAGGTTTCGG
Organism: uncultured Algimonas sp.; assembly: GCA_964477595.1. Classification (GTDB taxonomy): domain Bacteria; phylum Pseudomonadota; class Alphaproteobacteria; order Caulobacterales; family Maricaulaceae; genus Litorimonas. Next base: position 3,757 of record CAYZGF010000039.1, on the reverse strand, counting down.
GCTTCTCCCTAGTCGGATAAAACGCTCTGTTGATTACAATCCAGGATCAACATTGTGCGCAGCAGGACAGCGCGTTGTTTTCGTCGTGATAGACGCGCGGCTCATATAAGCTGAATTTGTAGACACAGCCGCCATTTGACGAATTTTCTCAGCCATTTCATTCGCCGTGAATGTGCTGTTTACACAGCCGATGACTTTCTTTGATTTGGCGTCAACGACGGCAGCAAATCCAGGAAGTCCTACCCACTGATTGAAAACAGGGACGATATCGCGGTCAAAGGCTTCATGTGCGCCTTTTTCCCATTTGGCAGCGGTTGAAGTGTCGATCACGACCTCTTCAGCATTCACACCAGCAATAGCGATAGCTGTTGAGAGTTGTCCGTCAAGACGTGCAGAATTATTGTCCTGCGCATTGCGGAAGTTGACGACATAAACGTCAGGGGATGCGGCAAAAGCCGGCGCCGCAAATGCGGATGACAGAAGTGCTGTAGCAGCAAGAGAGGTTAGAAGTTTCATGGGTTTTAATCCTTGGTCTCAATTTTAGTCTAGGGTTCACATTTGTTTTTGTTATGAGCCAAGGCGTAACGCCTATTGGTAAATATCTCCCGAATCACTTGTTAGGGCTATGTTTAGGATGGTTTCCAGATTGGTTAATTTGGAAGGTAACGCCCTGAAAGATATAGCTAAATAAAATCACAAAAAATCTTATCTTCTTGCAGTCATGCAAAATTCCGCCGCGTCGGCGCAGAATTTTTATCATTCATTAAGCGAGTTATGGAGGAAGTCTTACGCGCCCGTTAGACTCCTTAATCGATTTTTACCATAAATGGCTTTGATTGGCGCTAGCCAAAGACACGATCAAAAATCACGTCCACATATTTCATGTGATATCCGTCATCGAACATGTCTCGGATTTGCTCTTCTGATAATAATGCTCGGACTTCATCGTCTTTCAAAAGCAGGTTCAAAAATGCGCCGTCGCCTGCATTGCCTTCGGTTCGGAACAGCTCCCAGACCTTCATCGCATTACGCTGGACGAGGCGGTAGGCGCTCTCACGCTGTTCACCGGCTTGGGTAAGGGCAAGCAGAAAACGCTGCGAATTATGAAGGCCGCCGAGACGATCCATGTTCGCTTTCATTTTTTCCGGATAGACGACCAAGTTCTCAATCACGCCAGCCAAACGGTGCAGCGCAAAGTCCAAATGCACCGTAGTGTCAGGTCCAATGCCACGTTCAACAGAGCTGTGAGAGATGTCACGTTCATGCCAAAGCGCGACGTTCTCCATCGCTGGTACAACGGCCATACGAACGAGGCGAGCCAGTCCCGTTAAGTTTTCCGTCAGGACCGGGTTACGCTTATGCGGCATGGCCGAGCTGCCTTTTTGGCCTTTAGAGAAGAATTCTTCGGCTTCTAAGACTTCTGTGCGCTGCAGATGACGGATTTCAACGGCAATATTTTCGATAGACGAGGCAATCACGCCGAGAGCTGAGAAATAGGCAGCGTGACGATCACGCGGAATGACCTGGCTTGAGACAGGTTCGATGGCGAGACCCATTTTCTCTGCGACATGGGCTTCGACAGCCGGATCGATATTGGCGAATGTTCCAATCGCGCCGGAAATCGCACAGACAGCAATTTCTTCGCGGGCTTGGACGAGGCGGGCGCGGCCGCGGGCCATTTCAGCGTGGAAGCGAGCTAGCTTTACCCCAAATGTCGTCGGTTCCGCGTGGATGCCGTGGCTACGGCCAATTGTAATTGTGTGCTTATGCTCTTTCGCACGTTTTTCGAGTGCGGCGAGGACTCGGTCCATTCCGACCAAGAGCAGGTCTGTTGCACGCGCCATTTGAACGGAAAGCGTGGTGTCCAGAATGTCTGAACTCGTAAAGCCCTGATGGACGAAGCGGGCGTCTTCACCAATGAAGCTCGCGAGGTGAGTCAGGAAGGCGATAACGTCGTGCTTAACTTCACGCTCAATCTCATCGATTTTGGCAACGTCGAATTCGGCTGATCCACCGCGATCCCAAATGTTCTTTGCGGCTGATTTCGGGATCACGCCTAGATCCGCCAGCGCGTCACAACCATGTGCTTCAATCTCGAACCAGATCCGATATTTGGTCGCGGCCGACCAAATCGCTGTCATTTCGGGGCGGGCGTAACGTTCAATCATGGGAGAGACTCACTTGGCTGGGAACGCCGCGCTTAAAGGCGACGTTCCGCAAGAGGTCAAGATGTAGATGCGGCCTCGTTACGGGCTTCCGCTTCTGCCCAGTCTTTTGGTAGGGTTTTGCGGACCAGCATATAAAAGACGAATGCCAGTACGTAGGCACCGAAGGTCACATACATGGCTTGGCGCGTGGCTTCGAGCTCATTAATGCCTGTGTTCAAGAACACATCAATCATTGCGCCTGCGAAAGTCGGCCCGCCACCAAGCGCGATCATGTTCAAGACAAAGAAGAAGAGCGCTGTCGACATGGCGCGCAAGCTGATCGGGGCGAGTGTTTGCGCAATCGCGAAGCTCGGTCCTAAGTAAACACCTAAGCAAAGCTGTAGAGCGGCACCAATCGCAAGATGTAAGACGACGCTTGGGGCCCAAAACGCCGCTAAAGCCAGCGGGAAGGCCAATAATATTGAGATGGCGGGAATAGTGCCATAGGCACGAATGTCGGTTTTGGATCGCCAATCGACGAGTTTGGCTCCGAAATAGGTCCCGGCAACGTAAAATGTGCCGTTGATAATCCCGATCCAAATAATGATGGTGCGAAAGTTAAACTCAGGGTCGAGAAGTCTCAGGAATTTTGTTTGAAAGCCCGAAACCGCGTAACTGGCGAAGCTGGCAAATGCGATACCTAGAGCCATCCACCACCAGGATTTGATTTTTAAGATGGTCATCACGCCAGGCTGGAGGCTGAGGAAGAACATCATGATGACAAACAGTGCCAAAAGTGGAGCAAATATGATTGAAACTATGCCCGTAAGGTAACCTACGATAAGTGCCGTAAGCATCCCACCGAAAATGAAGAACCTCGGAAGTAGTTCAGCTTGCTGCCATGAGTCCTTTAGGGAGATATATCCGGTTGGCGCTTTGACACCGGACTCCATAGCCCCTCGCACAGGTTCGCGAATGACGATCTTTACGATAACTGCCAAGACGATACCTGTGATGCCGAGTATGATGAAAATGCGGCGCCAATTCACGGTGTTCGGGTCTGCGCCGAGCAAGCTGGCCGTCAGGAAATAGGCTGACATAATACCTAGCGGAATGCCCAGCGAGTAAACTCCCAACGCACCAGCACGTTCGGTTTTGCCGTAAAAGTCAGAAATCATAGAATGCGATGGCGGGCTGCCACCCGCTTCACCAATCCCGACACCAACGCGGGCCAGTGCAATATGCAAGAAGTTTTGCGCAAATCCTGTGAGGGCCGTGAAGCCACTCCAAGTCGCGAGAGCGAGAGAGAGCAGTGTGACCCTGTTCATTCTGTCCGCGAGGAATGCCAAAGGAATGCCCAAGATCGTATAAAAGGCCGCAAAGGCGAGGCCGATCAGAAGGCCAAGCTGTGTGTTCGTGAGGTCCAAGTCAGCTTGAATAAATGGTGCCAGAATACCGACGATTTGGCGGTCAATGAAATTGAATCCGTAGACCAATGTGAGCAGTAAAAGGACGATTGTCCGATAGCCCTTTTTCGGCGTTGCGCTCATTTGATTTCCCCTTACGCTTTTTCGGCACAAGATAGCCAAATGAAGGAGGGGTCAAGTCAC
>CAYZGF010000038.1:11981-13193 GCA_964477595.1 uncultured Algimonas sp. | reverse complement strand
CGGATTAGTCGCTCCATTATTCACCAAAATATCGAGGCGTCCGTATTTTTTGCCAATCATATCAATAACTTTGGAGTGGTCAGATAATTCACCTAAATGCAATTCCGCGCTGATCGCATCACCACCTGCCGCTCTGATCGATTCTGCAACCTTTTCGCAATCGGCCTGTTTGCGGCTAGAACAGACAACTGTCGCACCGTGTTGTGCGAAACCGTGAGCAACAGCCTCACCTATTCCGCGTGACGCCCCGGCGATAAGCGCGACACGTCCACTTAAATCAAATCTGTCTGACATATAGCTACCCCTTGCTTGCAAATGCACGACCGAGCTTAGCTTTCAACTTCCGTAGCCCGGCTAAATAAGCATCCGTATGCATGGCTCGATTAATAAAATAGTCTTTCACTACCGGATGCGGGAAAACCATGAACTCGTCCGCCGCAATCGCTGCTTTTAATGCATTGGCGACATCTTTTGGTTCCAATAATCCATCTTTCGACCCTTCGGCCATTGGCATGCCCTTTGTCATATTGGAGCGAACATATTGGGGGCAGATGCAATGGGATTTGACACCTTGATCCCCATGCTCAATCGCGATGCTTTCGGCCAAGCTAACGGCTGCATGTTTTGTGCAAGAATAAGACGCGCTTCCGATTTGATTTAACAATCCTGCCGCCGAAGCCGTGATCACAAAGCGTCCACTGCCCCGTTCAATCCAGTCCGGCATCAATTGGCGGGCCGCATAAACCGACCCCATGACGTTAACCTGCCAAGCCAGCTCCCAGCTTTCATTACTGGCCCCAGCTACATATTTTCCATTTCCAGACCCGACGCCCGCATTGGATACAAAAATATCAATCGGTCCGTGCTGGCTCTGAACGTCAGAGATGAAAGCCTTTACTGAACCCTCATTTGAGACATCGCATTCATATGCGATAGCACCAATTGCAGACGCCGTCTCATTGGGCTTAACCAAGTCACTGATCGCAACCACTGCCCCTTCGGAAATGAACATTTCGGCTATCCCGCGGCCAATGCCACCTGATGCCCCGGTGATACAAACAATCTTATCTTTAAACATAGGATTGGTTTAGACGGCTAAGAGTTGGGTTCAAGACACAAATTTGAATGTTCTCATAAACCTTTTGATGTGCCACACAGGAAAAAAGCGAGGGTTTAAAAATGTCGACATCCGGAACAGGCAGTAGTTTGGGG
>CAYZGF010000038.1:2429-11971 GCA_964477595.1 uncultured Algimonas sp. | reverse complement strand
GGATGCAGAGGCTGCAATGCTTATTGCCGGAGAGGAGCTTCTCTCACGCGACAACATCCCCGATGAGAATCAACAGACGGACTGCTTTTCTTGCGGCGGCGCGTTAACGGGTTTGTTTTGCCATAATTGCGGGCAAAAAAATGACGATTACAGACGTTCAATATGGTCGCTCTTTTCTGAAACATTTGCCTCAATCTTCTCGTTGGAAAATCGAATGTGGCGGACATGGGTGATGCTCCTGGCCAAACCCGGTCAGGTCTCAAGAGAGTTTTCAGACGGGAAAAGAACACGTTGGACGTCGCCGGTTAGGATTTATCTCGCCTTGTCCATTATGCTGTTTGGTTACATGAGTCTAACTGAGACCCGTATTTTCAGTATTAGAACTGACATTGTGCCGAGAGCAGACATTAATGTGGATATCAACGAGTTGAAGGACTCCGCTGTCAAACTTGCACCTGAATTCGGCTTCTTCAGGCGTCAAGCGGAACTGGACCGATTGAATGAGGGTACAGACTTTGAGCGTGTGTCTCGTCTCATGCAGGGAACACCCAGGCAAAGGTTTGACTTCGCGAATGATCTTGCAGCTTTGGGCGACCTTCCGACAAATGACTTACTCAAATCCAGCGGATCTTGGCCAAGTGAGGATGGATCAGAAGCGCAGGAGGATTTGAGATCAGAGGCATTAGAAAATTATGCAGAAAAAGTCGATGACGCGATTGACCGATATAATACGCTGCTCTTTGCAACGAAAAATCCGACTACCATTGGAACAAGAATTGTTGAGGCGGAGGCAAAGAACGAGCCAGTGAACATATTAGACGAGCTTCACTTCTCAGATATTCAAGAGGTGAGAAACCTCAGCAATGAGGCTTTAACCTTCATAGACAATGATCTTAAAAAGCTAGGTCTAAACAGATCTTCAGTACATGCTCTCCCCTTAAAACTCGACAATGGATATAGCTTCAGCTTGGGCCAAGGCAATATAAACGGCGTGCAATTTTCTGAAACAGACATGCAGCAGTTAATGGTCGAGGTCCTAAGGAATCCCGCATTGCTAAATGAAGGCATATCAAAATATTTGCCAAGAATTATGTTCTTGATGATGCCATTTGCAGGGCTGATTGGACTTGTATTCATAAGAGGAAAAAAGACTGCTTTACTCTATGATCACCTTGTCCACGCGACCTATATTCACGCAGTGACATTTGCGTTCTTACTTGCTCTCATTCTCCTCGCTCAATGGACAGCTCTATCTGGAATGAGTCAAATTTTCTTAATCGGAATTGCGATATACCTTCCATTAAGTGCTAAAAGAATGTTCAAGCGAGGTTGGTTTAAAACGTTTTTTGCGAGTTACAGTATCGCCTTTTTCTACGGTTTGACGATGTTTATTGTCGTGACAATTTTAACGGCTAACTCGATTGTTGATGCGGCGGATTGGGCTAAAACCTAGTTTGACGCCCACCCTTTAGGCTTGGGAGCGCGATCGCCAAACCACCAGAGCGTAGCCGCGGTTGCTGCGAAAACAGCCGCCTCTGCTATGGCGTCATTCTGCGTCTTCAAAAAAATCCCGGCTGTGATGATCCAAAGTAAAAACGTCAAAGACGGGCGGACCAAGCGCAGGACGTTAATGACCCATTTGCTTGCTTCGCCACTGCCGGCTTCTGCTTTGATAGAGGCTTCCAATCCAGCCCAAGACCCGGCTTGAGCCGCCAGCTCTATCTCTATTTCAGATTCTTGCGCTCTTGCCCTCATATTTAACTCGTGAAGGCGGTATTCATGGCTCCATCTTGCTTTCTCGTGAGCATTTTTATCTCTGCGTTCGAATATGCCTGCGACACGTCCAAGCGCTGTTCCAATAAGTCCAAAGACCCCGCCAGCAGCTGCATCCAGCCCCAAACTTACTATATCTGCCATAATTCTTTTGCTTTCTGCCCGGACCACCATTTTCGAGGTCGTCCAAGATCAATATGAAGGAAGGTGTTGTAGAATCCGAAGCCCGTGAAGCCCGCCATTTGACATGATGCCAAGAGAGAAAATCTGTCATGACCAATTAATGAGATATCAGCCGCAAGCTTCAAATGCTGAGAAAATGGCGCTCCACCTACTTTCGCATTATGTAAGCTGCATCTATGTCCGGATAAGATTATAAAAGGCCGTCCAACATATGCGCGAGCCGATTGAATGCAGTCGTAAAACTCGGGCCAGTCATATGTTTCACCACAATGCCTGCAGGCAAATTCAGATGGGTGAAAATTCGGCCATTGCCATTTCGCTATATGTTCTCTTTTTTCCACATATCTAAATTATGTGCATATCCAAAACTATGGATGCAAAAAAAAAGCCCGCCATAAAGACGGGCTTTTAAGACATTTAATTCAGGAAACGCTTATGTAAACTTGCCTAACTTGCGCGCTTTTTTCGCTGCAAGATAATAGAAAGTTACGCGATTCTTGAAACGCTCACCTTTCATGTCCTGACAAACCTCTTTCACGAGATCCATCTGACCGGATTTTTTCTCTAGTTTCTTGGTCACAAAACCATCAGCGACGGTTTTCAACTCAGATTCATCAGAGCAAGCCACCAAAGACCCATCTCGTGTTTTCAGGGCTATGCCGCAATATTTCACGATACCCTGTACGACAGGCTTACGTGCCTTAGGGTCATATTTTTTTACGTTCGTGTAGTACTTCTCGAAAGCTGCATCGGCTGCACTTGGTTTAGCGGATTTGCGTGTAGAGCCTTTCTTCGGACCAGGCTTCTGACGTGGCTTCCCGGCCGCGGTTAAAGCACCGCGTTTCGTGCCTGGCTTAGGTCCGGGTTTCTTGCGGCCGGTGGTCGTAGACTTCGCCTTTGTACTTGCAGCTTTTGCAGGGGCCTTCTTTTTCGCTGCAGCAGCTGTTTTTGTTTTAGGCTTCGCAGCTGCCTTAGCTTTTGGCCTGGCCGCAGCCTTAGGCTTAGCCTTTGTTTTTGGTTTTGCTGCTGTCTTAGCAACAGCCTTTTTCTTTGCAGGAGCTTTCTTCGCCTTTGGCTTAGGCGCCTCTGCAACTTGGCTTTCCAGATATTTAACACGTGCGGCTAGATAACGGTTACGCCATTCCAAAGCATATGTGTCATCCTCAGATGCATCATCCTTAGCTCCAGTCGCTGCAATTGCACTAACGGCTGCACCTGCAGCGGCAGCGCCCGCGGCACCCGCCGCCAGCTTTCCTTTAAGACCGGAAATTTCAGTGTCGCGCGTTGAGACGCGACCTTCTAATTCTTGAACACGTGCCCGAAGACTGTCAGCTTCTGCACGAAGAGCGCCCTCACCTTCAACTGAAAGATCTCCATCGACTTTTTTACCGCGGAAGAACAACCAACATATTAGAAAGCCTAGTATGGCGGCAATTAAAAGGGCCCACCATACCGAGGCGAGAAAAGTTAAAGCGTTAGACATTATACAACTCCTATTGAGCGCGAGTTAGAGTGAAACTTATCCGGCGATTCAGGGCTCGACCCTCCGGCGTTTCATTTGTTGAACGAGGCTCTCTCTCCCCAAATCCCTGAATAGTCAAGCGATCAGCTTCAACATCTTGGCGAGATAGATAATTTTTTACGGATGCAGCACGCTGTTCCGACAAACGTTGGTTGTAAACAGGATCACCTACATTATCTGTGTGGCCGTCAATCTTCACCCGAAACTGATCACATTGGTTAGCTGCTGATGCAAGTTTATTCAAAAGATCGAAACTGCTTGCACCTTTTATATCTGCCCGTCCGGTTTCGAATAAAATACGATTTCCCGTTTTCAGATCATCGAACAAAGTCTGGCAGATAGTCTCAGATTGAACTTGGCCTACATTTTGCGCTGACATTTCCGGTACATCAATATTAGCAGCAAACTTTGTTCCATAGTCTCCGGGTAAACTTTGTCCAATCTGGTTTATGCGTTCACGCACAGAAATGTCTGAAGCCGTCCCGCTGATAAGACCTGCATAGCCTTCTTGTGAAAACCGGCCTTTATCCAATAGAGCCAGTTCCTTCATATAGCCTTCGGTGACATCTAGAAAATTAGCATCGGGGGCACCATTGGCCACGCGAATGGTTCTATCGATAACCTTCGTATTAAAGATTCTGTTTGCAGCTAAAATAATATCAGCCTTGGCCACTTCCGATGGAACAAAGCCCGAGAGCGTCACACTTCCACCAGATTCTTTCACGGCACTAAATGTATATGGCGTTTGGATAGGCAATGTTTGAAACGTCATGTCGTCTTTCACAACGTGCCAAATCCCTTCACCCTTACATTGAGAGCAATTTACTGTCTCCGCTAAAGATATGGCTGCGGATTTTGAACTCTCACTCGGCGCAACGCCTGATAAGGTGGCGACATTTCCATACATGTCAACGTCGACATAATCGTAGCCATTTGCAGAAAGTGCGCTCTGAATATCAGATTCGACGACAGATGTTTTAGTTGAACTGATACCAGTCGTCGTAATTAACCACGTCAAAATTAGTGCCGTCAGCATTAAAAGGAATAAGGCACTCAACCATTTTGAAATCATTGGGTCCTCCATCCAAATAAAAACCAAAGCAACATCATGAAGGCCCATAAGGGATTAGAGAGCCACTTGCAACGTCGAGGCTTAATTTAAATAATTTGGATAGCAGAAGCCCAAAGATATTTAATTCAATTTATCCGCTAATGTTTGGCAGGCTATATCATATTCCGCTTTTAGTTCCGCCACCACATCAGCAACTGGTGGAGATGTGTGGACAGACCCGACACCTTGACCTGCACCCCAAATATCTTTCCATGCTTTCGCATCCGTATTTCCACCGGAACCGAAATTCATGGATGATTTATCTGCTTCAGGTAAGTTATCTGGATCTAGGCCTGCCTTTTCAATTGAGCCTCTTAAATAATTCCCGTGAACCCCCGTGAATAGAGAGGAGTAGACAATGTCCTCTCCCGAACTCTCGACAATTTCATTTTTATAGCCACTGTCAGCATTAGCCTCTGCTGTCGCAATAAACCGCGTGCCGATATACGCCATGTCAGCTCCCATAGCCAATGACGCTGCAATAGCTCCACCTGTTGCGATTGAGCCGGACAAAAGAAGCGGACCGTCGAAAAACTGACGAATCTCCGGGATCAGAGCAAATGGTGACAATCGTCCTGCGTGACCGCCAGCACCCGCGCAAACCGCGATTAGTCCATCTGCCCCCATAGAGAGCGCCTTTTTCGAATGACGAATATTTGTCACATCGTGTAGAATGATCCCGCCATAGGAATGCGTTGCATCATAAACCATCTGGTTGGCTTGTAAGGAGGTGATGATGATTGGAACCTCATGTTTCACGCAGACTTCCATATCTTCTTGCAAGCGATTATTAGAAGGATGACAAATTTGGTTCACACCAAAGGGTGCAACCTTCTTGTCAGGATTTGCTTTCTGATACTCCTCAAGCTCAAGCTTAATTCGGACGATCCATTTTTCGAGTGTCCCTGACGGACGTGCGTTCAGCGCGGGAAATGTTCCAACGATGCCAGCTTTACACTGCGCGATCACAAGTTCGGGTCCGGAGACAATGAACATAGGCGAGCCAATGACAGGCAGTGGCAGGTCTTGGAGGATGGGTGGAAGAGACATCTAGTTTTCCTTTATATCACGGTAGTCTGAGTTCGAATTTGCTGTAATCCAAGCCATAGCTGCGAATGCAGCCGTATTTTTTGCCATTTCATCAGGATCAATTTTATCAAAAGTATCGTCATGCGTATGGTGGAGATCGAAATAATCAGTGCCATCTTGCTGAAGACGCATAGCCGGAACACCTTCTCTTTTAATCGGACCAATATCAGGGCCCCCAGTTGTATCCTTTTTAATGAGCGGAAGATTTAGGAGATCTGCAAGTGCTTGCATGTCGTCTCGACCTTCTTGCCAATTATAGTGCACTTCATAGGGGCCGACAGCTCCAAAATCTGACTCAGTCGCCATAACGTGGTTTGGCAAATCAGCTCTATGCTTGTCACGATAAGCGAACCCGCCGAGCAATCCGATTTCTTCCGCACCGTAGGCAACCACGCGAATCGTCCGCTTCGGTTTGAGGCCTGAGTCGATAATAACTTGTGCCGCACCAGCAGAGATCCCAATCCCTGCTCCGTCATCAATAGCTCCAGTCCCCAGGTCCCAACTATCCAGATGTCCGCTGATCAAAACAATTTTTTCGGGCTCTTCAGTTCCCACGATTTCGCCGATTACATTTCCGGACGGTCTTTCGCCCGTCGAAATCGGTGAAAGATTCATTTTAACAATCACTTTTTCGCCGCGCTTGAAGATACGTTCCATTTGGTCAGCATCCGGGCTGGACATAGCTGCGATTGGAATTTTCGGGAAATCTGGCGCATATCTCATCCCTCCGGTGTGTGGAAAGCGATGGGTACTTGTTCCGACGGATCTAATCAAAACCGCGACCGCGCCATGTTTAGCGGCTTCTGACGCGCCAATACGGCGCTTCATACCTGCCGGGCCATATCCCGCACCGTCAGGAGCCTTGTCCATTCTGCCGTCTATAAAGACGATTTTCCCGGTAAGGTCCTCGGTATTCGCTTTAAGAGCATCCAGTTCCGGGAAATAGACGACTTCAGCTTCGATCCCATTCGCAGTGGTCGCGACTGAATATCCTAAGGTCGTAATGACCAAGTCTTGAGGATAGGGAGATATAATAGAGGCCGTTTCCTCGCCCCGTTCCCATCCAGGAATCGTGAAAGGCTCAATACGCACATTCTCCAGTCCAATAGACTTAAATTTCTCAACGGCCCAGTCTCTGGCACGAGCCTCGGCTTCCGTTCCCGCCAAACGTTGCCCGACTTCAGTGGTCAGGCTTTCCGTAATATCATATCCATATGTACCAGCGAGAGCCGTTTCCATAAGCTTTGCAGCCTGCTTCGTGCGCTCATTTTGCGCTATTTCGGTTTTCACAACCGCTTCGGCAACCTTGTCTACGTCCGAATCGACGCTCTCAACATCGGCAACACACGCCGCAAGCGATAGAGTTGCAGCCGCCATAAGGATGTAACGCATAGGATTTTGCCTCTTTCTGTGATTCATACGCATGGCGTAAACAGTAGCGATTGCACCATTGCAATATCCAATTATGAATGTGACGAAATACGTACACATTGTTCGGAGCTCAATATGACTTTTTCCAGACCTGCTAAATTGGCTTCGGCCCTCTTGGTTTCCACATCATTCTTATTCGGGTGCGCGGCAGATGGAGGCCCCGCCCCCGCAAAAGGAGACCCTACGGCGTCCTCGTCAGCCTCTGACTTAAGCCGCCGGATTGAGCGCCTCGCAAGTGATGAGTTTGAAGGTCGCGCACCGTCCACTCCGGGCGGGCAAGCTGCGTCGCAATATATCGCAGATGAGATGGCAGCAGCAGGTCTTTCGCCCATGGGCGAGAACGGAACATTCTTCCAATCTGTAGAACTTACAGCGGCGTCTGTGCTCCCGACATCCACAATGTCGATCAGTAATGGCGAGACACAGGTTCTGGACGGCAACACCACAGAGAATGCTGTTTTTTGGACAAAGCGTCTGGATAAGACTGTTTCCGTGGAAAACAGCGAACTCGTTTTTGTGGGTTATGGTGTCAATGCTCCCGAATATGGCTGGAACGATTATGAAGGCCTCGACGTAAAAGGCAAAACCGTTGTTATGCTTGTAAACGACCCGGGTTTTGCCACGAAAGACGAGGCTCTCTTTAAAGGTAATGCCATGACCTATTACGGGCGTTGGACATATAAATATGAGGAAGCCGCGAGACAGGGCGCAGACGGCGTAATCGTTATTCATGAAACAGAACCAGCCAGTTATGGATGGGATGTGGTCTCCGGGTCGTGGACGGGTGAACAATATGACCTAGTGCGCCCCGACCGAGGCGCGTCTCGAGCAGCTCTGGAAGGGTGGATCACATATGATCAGGCCAACCAAATGTTCGCAAGCGCAGGACTGGATCTTGCGAAAATGAAAGCGGACGCTGCAGTGAAAGGATTTAAACCTGTTCCGGCGTCTGATTTGACACTGTCAGCAACTATCAACCAGACCGTAAAAACAACAACCTCCAGAAATGTTGCCGGCGGAATCAAAGGTTCCGTAAATCCCGATGAATATGTTTTGTATATGGCTCACTGGGATCATCTTGGCATGAGCGAAAACGTGGAAGGCGATGACAAGATATTCAACGGCGCTGTTGATAATGCCACTGGCACAGCAGCTATCATCGAAGTTGCTGAAGCTATGGTCGAGCGCGGCACTCCCGAACGGTCTGTGATTTTTGTGGCTGTCACGGCGGAAGAATCAGGTCTGTTGGGTTCAGCATATTACGGTGAGAAGCCACTTGTTCCTCTCGCTCAAACCGTTGGCGGTATCAATATCGACGCCATGCTGCCAGTAGGTCAGACGAAAGACATGAAGGTCATCGGATTCGGATCTAGCGAACTGGAGGACCTACTGAAACGGCAACTCGACAATCGCGGGATGTATGTTGTGCCGGATGATAAACCGGAAGCGGGCTATTTTTATCGCTCTGATCACATCAGCCTCGCAAAGCTTGGCGTGCCTATGCTCTACGCAGATCCGGGCAATAATCACGTTACAAATGGTCTGACCTATGGTGAAAAATTCGCGAAGGAATACACTGCGGAGCGTTATCACAAGCCAGGCGATGAATATGATAATAGCTGGGATCTGACAGGTATTGTTCAAGCGACAGATATCCTGCTGGATATGGGATATGACCTCGCTAATTCCGATCAGTGGCCAAATTGGTATGAAGGCACGGAATTCCGCGGCCTCAGAGATGAGATGCGCGACGGAAAATAGGGTATAACTGTGCAAACAGTCATCTGTATGAAATGGGGTACGCGCTACGGCGCGGACTTCGTCAACCGGCTCTATGCGTCCATTCAATCGAACACGAAACGGGAAACTCGGCTCGTCTGCCTGACGGATGATCCGTCCGGAATAGATAGTAACGTGCAATGCGAACCTATCCCGGACATTAACTTACCGGATGATTTGGTCATAACACCCTGGCGGAAATTGGTTTTATGGAAAGACAAGGTCGCGGGTCTTTCCGGTGACGTCTTATTTCTCGATCTTGATCTCGTCATAACAGGGAGCCTCGACGAGATGTTTGATTACGAACCGGGTCGTTTTTGCGTCATCGAGAATTGGACTCAGCTTGGTCAATCAATCGGGAACACATCCTGTTTCCGGTGGCGTGTAGGAACCCATACCCATATTTTTGAAAAATTAGCGACTGAACAAGATCGCATCCTTTCAACCTACCGCATTGAGCAGGTTTATATTTCGCGAGAGGTTGATGATATGGTGTTCTGGCCGTCATCATGGTGCGCGAGCTTCAAACATTCGCTTTTACCGAAATGGCCGCTCAATTTCTTCCAAACACCGAAATTACCGGCGGATACAAAAATCGTAGCCTTCACCGGAAAGCCTGATCAGGACGAAGCCCTACGCGGCGAATGGCCCGTC
>CAYZGF010000038.1:0-2419 GCA_964477595.1 uncultured Algimonas sp. | reverse complement strand
CCTTAGTGGGGAAATGGCCTGTAAAGTCGGCTTGGAAAAAGCTGTACAAGTACGTCCGTCCAACACCTTGGATTGCTGAACATTGGTGAGCATCGGCCTATCAATCTTGTCTTGGCGTGGTGCGGAAGCCCTCCGTCCGGCTTTGGAAAGCTATGCAAAAGTTGGACTTTTTCACGAATTTGATGAAGCGCAGGTTTTCCTACCCGACCCTGATCAAGCCGTTTTAGATGTGGTTAGGGACTTTGATGTTCAGGTCAGAACATCTCAGCAAAATCTCGGTATCATGGAAAATATGGTTGCCGCTGCAGCTCAACTCTCGACTGATTACATATTGATGCTGGAAAATGACTGTCCGTTGATTGAACCGATCGCGGAAGTTCGTCGGCAGATCGCGAGGTCTATTGAGCTTCTAAATTGTAAAGACGTGATTATGTCCCGGTTGAGACATGTTCGAGACCCCGGACAGGCCTTCACAGGCTTGGCCAAGTATCGAAAACTCCATGACGGATCATTACGATCTCATCTCACCAGACTATTTCGGCCCGACAAAACTCGGCGGCTGGCTGGATATGCGCTTTATGATGGCCCCGGCTCCATCAACCGGCATCAAAAGCACTTTCAAGATATGGGTGACGGCTTCTATCTCGTTGATACATCGATCATGCCTTGGACGAACCAGTCCATTCTAGTCGATCGACATAGATTCCTAAATGAAATCATTCCTGTAGCGCGTTCGGTTAAGACCAATCGCCATGCGAATGATCTGCCCAATCTCGAAATTGAATTGAACAAAACTTCACTATGGCGAAGCTCCGGATGGAAAATCGCATGTGGCCCCGGACTATTCACACATGAGCGCATCGGCGATCGCGGTTATGATTAAACTTCTCCGCGTTTAAGCGAAGCCTCATCATAATTTCGTCCTTTACGGGAATTTAGTAGGATTTTGCTAGAGACAGCCGCTACACGACTACAAAATCCAATCATATGTCTTCGGGAGACCACATGACCGGCATCAAATCCGCGTTTAAATTCGCCAGCATCACGACTTTCGGAGCCATGACAGCGCTTGTTTTGGGCGCTGAAGCTTTTGGGAATAATGGCGATAAACCGAACGTTACCGCCGGTAGCAAACATGATGCCGCAGCGAAGTTTCGTCAGCTCGATCATGTCCTGCCGTCCCCAAATGTTTATCGCAGCGCATCCGGCGCGCCCGGTCCGGCTTATTGGCAACAGCGCGCAAGTCACACCATGGACATTCGTTTGGACGAGGATGAGCGCCGCATTTATGCCGAGAGCGATATTGAATATACGAATAACTCTCCGGACACGTTGAATTACATCTGGCTCGCCCTGGACCAAAACCGCTTCAAAGACGGCTCTCTCGAGCGCCGCTCGGCAACAGCTTCTGCGGCCGGATCGCGCCGTGGTGATGGAGCCGGTGGATCGGACCGCTATTCTTTCTTCGCACTGCGCAAAGAACAAGCCTTCGAAGATCGGCAATATGGTTTCGAATTCAACGCGATCATGGACGCGGAAGGTGACGCCCTTCCCTATACCATCAATGATTCCATGATGCGGATTGATCTGGAAGAGCCGCTTGAGTCGGGCGAAACCATAACAATTCAGGTTGATTGGGAACACAACATCTTGGACGAAGTCGCGATTGGTGGCCGCGGCGGATATGAATATTTCGAAGAAGACGACAATTATATCTTCGGCATGGCTCAATGGTTTCCTCGCCTAGCCTCCTACACGGACTACACGGGTTGGCAGAACAAGCAGTTTTTGGGACGGGGTGAGTTCACATTGGAATTCGGCGATTACGAAGTCAATCTGACCGTCCCGAGCGACCATATCGTCTCGGCCACAGGCGAACTTCAAAACCCGCGTGATGTGCTGAGCGCAAAGCAGCGTCAGCGTCTTGCAGATGCAGGCACGGATAAACCGAGCTATATCGTGACGCCGGAAGAGGCTGCCGAAAACGAAAAGTCCAAAGCCAAAGGGGAAAAAACCTGGTCGTTCAAAGCCGACAATGTGCGCGATTTTGCTTGGTCGTCTTCCCGCAAATATATCTGGGACGCGATGAAATTCGAACAAGATGACGCTGATGTTCCAGAAGTCTTGGCCATGTCTTTTTTCCCGAAAGAAGCCGACCCAATATGGTCCAAATATTCGACACAGGCCGTTGTCCATACCATGGACGTCTATAATAAATTCGCCTTCAACTATCCGTATCCAACTGCGCAATCCGTGAACACTTGGGAACGCGGTGGTATGGAATATCCGATGATTACCTTTAACGGATATCGTCCATCTGAAGATGAAAAATCCGGCGAGACTGTATACTCCCGGAACATCAAATATGGCCTGATTGGGGTTATCATTCACGAGATTGGGCACATCTATTTCCCAATGG